>JAISDQ010000259.1 GCA_031264605.1 Synergistaceae bacterium
CGCGGGTCGTATTTCTGGTCGCAGCAGACGCGGACAAACATTTCCGCGTCATAACAGCCGTTCTGCCCCCATTTCCAATCCGGGCCGGTGTACTGGGACGGCGACTGATCGACGCATACGAGGGCTTTCAAGGCTTCATTGCCGAAGAGTTCAATATAACTCCAAAGAACGGAAGCGCCCATCGACCAGCCAAGCATAGTCACGCCGGACAAACCGAGCGCGTCGATTAAGTTTTTCACGTCCATCGCGTAACGCGAAATTCTGTGTCCGTGAAGAGTTTTCTCGGATTTTCCGTGCGCCCGCATATCGAAAAGAATAACTTTGAGGCTCTTTGCGAGAACGTCGGCGTTTTTCTTCCAGAAACCCGTCGTGCACGTCCATCCGGGAATCATTAAAAGCGGGTATCCGCTGCCCTTTATTTCATAGTACAGGTCTGTGCCGTCGTTGGATTTGACGTAAGGCATGATATATCCTCCTTGATTGATAAACGGTAAACCCCAGCCCGCAGGAGACTCAGAAAATTTGACAATTCCGGAAACGTGCCCGGCCGCGCGCTTGTGAACCGCTCAAAGTTCGCACAAGTTTATGTCATAGCGGTTGGGATTGCAAGTATCTTGCGGCACGGCGCGGGTATGGACGCGGAGAACGCGCGTTGTAAGTTACATCGCTCTTATGTTATACGGCGCCGCCGCCGTGTAAAGAGCGTTCGAAATCGTACTTTACGGATACGTTCCTATATAATACGCACAGAGAGGGGAAACCGACTAAAATCCACACCGCGGCGCGGGAGGCGGAGAAGGTGGAAATGGCTATGACGAGACTGGAAATACTGACTCTGCTCCGCCCGCTGGAAGCCTTGCTTGACGAAGGCAAAGCTGAGAAGGCAAAAGAAGCGAATAAATTTCCCCGCCGCAAGCGGCGGGGTATTAAGGGGCAAGGGCAAGGACATGAAACGCCCCAAGGGGCGGGGAATTAGACCCTGAGTGATTAAAAAGGCAATTACCGAAGCTGAGAAAACAAAGCCACGGGAATCATAATAACAGAAGCAATTCGAGGGGGCATTGTATGGAGCGCCGTTTGTTCACGGTGTTTTGCATGTTGGAAAGTTTCAGATTTTGTCACTTGCGGCTCTCTTTCAGGATCGCGGATAAAACCGGGCTGGAGGGCGGCGAAAATGTTATTTTCATCGTTTTCTGTTTCGCGATTGTCGCCGGCATGACCGTAATACCGGCAATTCTCGCCCGGCTGGGCGTCTACGAAAATTCGCGGAGAACCGCCCTGGCGGTTCGAATCTTCGCGGCAGTCGGCGTCTTGTGCGTGCTGCGGGGCTATTTCGCCGAGGGCATGGAGGCGCTTGTGTCGCAGTTCTTCGCGACGGTCATGATGGCGGGAATGATGAATATTTGCCTGAATCGTGCCGCTAACGGCGGGATAGATCAAAGGCGCGTCGGCCGGTTCATAGGGTTTTACGTCTCGGCGGCAGGGGTTTTCGCGATAGCGCTGTTCTTTCTGCCGAGTCACGCGGCGCCGGACGGCGTCGTACTTGCCGCCGTGTGTATGTTTTTGATTGTCGCGGCGGTTGCCTTCGAGGCCCGGGAACCGCGGAGCCTCGCGGCCGAATGTGGTTTTCCGGAGCGGGAGCGCGCGCCCGCTCCGCGCGGGATAACGCGCCGGGCAATATACGCGATCGCGCTGTTTATCATCATAGCCGGCATATTGGACAACATTTTCTTTTTCGAATCGGCGTTCGAGGAGATTCCTCATTTTATGTTTTTCACGCTCGTGTACGGCTGTTTCACGGTCATCGCCGCCGGATACGCGTGCGACAGGTTTAAATGGAGCGCGGTTGCCGCCGTTTCTCTACTGTTTATATGTTTTGGGCAATCGATGTCGTATTTCTCGGAGAACGGATTGCTCGTTTATCCATACGCGATTTTTACCAACGCGGGCAACGTTTCCCTTGAAATACTCCTTACCGCGCTCCCGGTCATATACAGCGCCAGGGAGGGGAGGGGGAAATTCCGCGTCATACCGGGGTTGGGATACGCCGGCTTGTACGGCGGCTTTTTGGCGGCGAGCATAGCCTTCGAGTTTGTGCCCGAGACGCTTTACAAGGCCGCTCTGGGCGTGACGCTGATCCTGTCGCTCGCGGACGTTTACATGGTTCTCACGCTCGGCGCAGACTATGACAGGTTCCGCTACGAACGGACGCTCGCGGACGCCAAACCCCCCGGCGCCGTCGATTACAGGGCGAAGTTAGGCTTCAGCGGGAAGGAATGTAAGGTTATGGAACTCCTCATGTCGGGCGTGACGACCGCCGAGATCGCGCGGAGGATGTTTATATCGGAGAGGACGGTAAATTTTCATATCGGGTCCATGCTGAAAAAAACGGGCAGCAAGAACCGCGTCGAGCTGGTTGCCAAAGCGATGGACAAGACTTCCTGAAGGCGCGTTAAATCCGAATAATTTTGGGCACTGGTAATTTTGCCAGTGTCTTTTTTTGTGTTTTTTTATAAAAACTGACAATTATGACAGTATACAAATTGAGCGGGAAACACTATAAAAAAGCGGTGCGCAAACAGACGTTTCAAGCAAAGAAACAAAAAAACTTTGGGGACCGCCAAAACAGGGGGGGAGATTGAGCGTGAGTAAAAAGATCGCGGTAGGGGTTGTCCTGTTTTTTGTCATCGTCGGTTTTCTTTTGGTTTATAAGGTTTTGCCGCGGCGGAATTCGCCGATTACGCCGCCGGAAGCGGCGACGCGAGAAGCGTCCTCGGAGGAGCCGGCGGTGTCGCCGCCGTTGGAGCGGGATACGGCCGCGTTCCGCATCGGCATTGTAACGGCAAATACCTCTCAGAGCTATGAGGAACTGCTGGGAGCGCGGGAAGTCATGCGGCTTTATGGTGATGCGGAAAATGGCGGCATGGTGCGCCATGTTACGTATCCTGAAAATTTCATGGCCGAAATGGAGACGACCGTTGCCAGGATAACAGGTTTGGCCGACGACCCTCTCATGAAGGTCATAGTTGTAAATCAGGGTGTGCCAGGCACGGCGGAAGCTATTCGCAAAGTGAAAGAACGCCGCCCCGACATATTATGCCTGGTTGGCGAGGCTCATGAAGACGCGGGGACCATAGCTTCCGTCGCCGATCTGGTGGTGTTCTCCGACTTCATATCGCGCGGTTATCTCATACCGCGTTCGGCGAAGGAGCTTGGCGCCGGCACATTGGTACACATCTCGTTCCCGCGTCACATGATCGACGAACCTATGAGCCGCAGACGGGCCATCATGGAGCAGGCTTGCCGTGACTTGGAGATCGGCTTCGCGTTCGAAAACGCGCCCGACCCTATGGGAGAGATGGGTATCGACGGCGCGCGGCGGTTTATCGAAGAGACATTTCCGTCATGGATTGAGAAATATGGGCGTGATACCGCGTTTTTCTGCACAAACGACGCTCACACGGAACCGCTTCTCCGTCAGATAGCGGAGCATGGGGGGTATTTTGTCGAAGCTGACGTCCCGTCCCCTCTTCTCGGATATCCCGGGGCTTTCGGCATTGACATCGATATTCAGGAAGAAAACAGGGATTGGGCGGCGATTTTGAAGGATGTCGAAGACGCGGTGGTTAAGGCCGGGGCCGGCGGACGCATGGGGACTTGGGCTTACTCCCTGGCGTTTTGCCATTCGGCCGGCCTGGTTGAATTTGGGCGTCTCGTTGCCTCCGGCCAAGCCGAAATTACCGACAAGGACGCGCTTCTCGCTTGTTACGGCAAATTTTCACCGGGAGCGGCATGGAACGAGAACTATTACACCGACGCGAGAACGGGACGGCAGATTAAAAACTGCCTCCTTGTCTATCAGGATACCTACGTATTCGGCAAAGGATATCTCGGCGCCACGGCGGCGCGGATTCCGACCGACTATTTTAAAATTTCGGCGGAAACGGGCGGACACGCGTCCGGTTCGGAATTTCACATAGGAATAGCGACCGGCAACATCACTCAGGGCGCCGACGACCTGCTCGGCGCGCGTGAAATGATCAGGCTGTACGGAAACGCCGACGACGGAGGCATGATTCGCCACGTCATATATCCGGACAATTTTATGGACGAGATAGACGCGACGATAAAACTGATATCGGAATTGGCCGACGATCCATTCATGAAAGTCATCGTAGTCAATCAGGCCATTCCCGGCACGACGGAGGGTTTTCGCAGGGTGAAGGAAAAACGCCCGGATATCGTCTGTCTCGCCGGAGAAACTCATGAGAATACGGATGAAATCGCTTCCGCGGCGGATTTGGTGGTGAACGCCGATTTTATATCGCGCGGATATCTCATTCCTTATCTTGCACAAAAACTGGGCGCCAAGACTTTCGTGCATGTCTCTTTTCCAAGACACATGAGCTATGAAACGATGAACCGAAGAAGAGCGATAATGGAGCGCGCCTGCGGCGATCTGGGCATAGCCTTCGCGAACGAGGAAGCGCCGGACCCTACAGGCGAGGTTGGCGTCGGCGGCGCGCGGCGGTTCATTCTGGAAAAATTCCCCTCGTGGATTGAGAAGTATGGCAAGGATACCGCGTTTTTCTGTACAAACGACGCGCACACCGAACCGATACTCCAGATGGTCGCCGCCAACGGATGTTTCTTCATAGAAGCGGACCTGCCGTCGCCTTTCATGGGATATCCGGGCGCGTTTGAAGTTGAGGTTCAGGAAGGACAGGGAGACTGGCAGGGTATCCTGAAAAAATCGAGTCCGCTGTAGACGCGGCGGGAGGAAGCGGCCGCATGGGTACATGGGTCTATTCGGTCGGTTTCATCCAGACCGCTGGAATGACGGAGTTCGGCCGCCTTATCGCCGAGGGCGGGGCAAAAATAACCGACACAAAAACGCTTTTGGAATGTTACGGTAAATTCTCTCCGGGAGCCAGATGGAACGGAGCGTATTTCATGGATGCCGTGACGGCGAAACCCGTCAGAAATTATTTTCTCATTTACCAGGACACGTATATATTTGGCAGAGGGTATATGGGAATGACCGGAGTCGAGATACCCGAGAAATATTTGCTGATAGGTACGGACTATGAAGTTCAAAGAAGTGGTGAGGAAGGATTTTAAACAACTTTCGTTCGTGTGCGCCGCGTTTCTGTTGATGGCGCTGGCGAGCTATTTCTACGTCAGTATGGTGATGAAGCGTCAGATCGATCTTCACAGCCGAAGCGAGGTGAGGGTTTATCAAAATGCTTTGCGGTCTTTGATACTCACGCACGAGGACGCCCTGCAACATGTCGCCGCGTCTGTGGGCATGGCGATAGACAGGGGCGCCGGGCCCGATGAATTGCAGGATATTTTGAGGACGTGGACCGATACGCTTCGGAACCAGAGGGACATCAAGGATATTTTTGTCTCTGTTTACGGCTATTTGAACGGCAATTACCTGGACGGAACTAATTGGATACCCGGCGAGTTTTATTATCCGAAGACAGCGCCCTGGATGAGGGGGGCGATAACGCAAAACGGGATATTCCACTCGCAGCCATATATCGACCCACGAACCGGAAACGCCGTGAACGCGGTATCAATGGTGATCTTCGACAAAAAAGGGGACAGCCGCGGAGTGCTGGCTCTTGATTACCTTCTGAACCCCATAATAGAACAGGTAATAAAATACAAGGTAGCGGATACCGGATACGGCATACTGATGGACAGTTCCTTCAACATTCTCACATATACCGATAACGGATACATCGGCAGGCATGTCAGAGAGCTGCCCGGATATTCCGAAGTTTACGCGAAGCTGAGGGAACTGAGAAGCGACGAGGTACTGGTCGAAACGATCAGAGCCGCCGGCACGGAACATATAGGTTTTTTTAGTTTGCTCGAAAATGGCTGGTATCTCGGAATCATAGCTCCGATCCAATATTACTACAACGAAGTCAGGAGAATGATTCCCGCCATAACCGTCTTGAGCGTTACGCTGGCTTTGGTTTTGTGTTCGATCCTGATTCGTCTGAGCGCCGCGAAGATGCATTCTGAAGAAGAGAGCCGCGCTAAGTCCTCCTTTCTGGCGCGAATGAGCCATGAAATCCGTACCCCGATGAACGCCATCATTGGTATGAGCGCGCTTGCGGAGAGGGAGTGGGGCGCGCCGCAGGCCCTGGAATACATAAGCGCAATCAGGCACGCCGGAGAGGACCTGCTCTCCATCATCAACGACATTTTGGATTTCTCGAAGGTCGCGTCGGGGACTTTTCAGATATCGCCGGCCCCATACGAAATATCGTCACTTTTGAACGACGTGCTTGCGATCATAGGCGTTCGGGCAAAGCAAAAATCGCTTGACCTGATCGCCGAGATAGATCCGAATATCCCAAGCAGGCTGATAGGCGACGACGTACGGGTACGCCAGATTTTGCTGAATCTTCTGTCGAACGCGGTGAAATACACGAACAGAGGCGGAGTAGTCTTCATCGCGAAAAGTGAGCGCCGCGGCGATGAAACGGATATCGTATTTACGGTCATGGACAGCGGGATAGGGATAAAACCCGAATATATCGGCGCTCTGTTCGGCGACTTCGTAAGACTGGATCAAAAAGCCGCGGCGCATGTCGAGGGGACGGGGTTGGGTCTTTCAATATCGCGCAGTCTTTGCCTTGTGATGGGCGGCGACATCACTGTAGAGAGCGAGTATGGGAAAGGTTCGGCCTTTACGGCAACAGTGAGGCAAGGTGTCGCTGATTGGACTCCCGCTGATTTTTCCGGCGGAAGGCATTACGGCAAAGGATTCGCCGGCGAGCCTGACGCGCTTTTCTCCGCGCCGGGATTCCGCGTCCTGATTGTGGACGATATAGCCACAAATCTGTCGGTCGCGTCAGGGTTGCTGTCGCCTTTTCAGATGGAGATAACGACCTGCCTGAGCGGGCGGGAAGCGATAGATTTGGCGAAGGAACGCGAATTCGACATGATCTTCATCGATCACATGATGCCGGAGATGGACGGGATAGAGGCGGCAAGGATAATCCGGGGAATAAGCGGTTACGACAAAGTCCCCCTTGTCGCTCTCACGGCCAACGCGATTGCCGGTATGAGGGAGATGTTCCTCGCGAACGGCTTCGACGATTATCTGTCCAAGCCTATTGAGACGGCTAAATTGAATGAAATCATGGAAAAATGGATTCCCCGCGAAGCGCGCGCCGCTGTTCTACCATCTTCTTCCGGTTCCGAAAAGGATTTCGGCGCGCCCGAGATAGAGGGACTCGATACGGAACTTGGCTTGAAGAGAATAGGAGGCTCTATGAAGGATTATCTCGAGGCCCTCGATATATACTGCCGCGATGTGGAGTCCGCGCTGCCCGTTTTGAGCGATATATCGGAAGAGAATATCGAAGATTTTACCATCCGGGTTCACGCACTGAAAACCGCGTCCGCGAATGTCGGCGCTATCGCGGTTTCCGATGAGGCCGCATGTCTGGAAGAAGCCGGCAAAAGGCGGGATTTTCAGGCAATACGGGAGAACGCGGAGACGTTTCGGGAACGGTTGATCGGTTTGGCCTCTGACATCCGGAGAGCCGTTTCCCTTGTAAACCGCGCGGATAAAGACGCGAAAGATACGGGATATGTCCTGACGGCGGATGATTTGTTCAGGCTTAAAGAGGCAATCGGTTCCCGGAACATCGGGGCCATTGACCTTGCGCTGGACGAATTTTCCGCCATGTCTTCAAGCGACGGTACGAAAAATACGCTGTCGCTGATTTCAAATCACGTGTTATTGGCGGATTTCGACGAGGCCGAGGGCATTGTGAATAATTTACTCGAGGAGACGGGATTATGAGCGATTCGATCAAGGCGTGCAAAACAAGCGTCATGGTGGTGGACGACAATATTACGAACCTGAAATACGCGAAAGCGGCGCTTTCGGAAATGTACGACGTTTTCACGGTTCCGTCCTCCGCCAAAATGTTCAGCATCATCGATACTTTGAGAGACGGCTTGCCTTCATTGATATTGCTCGACATAAACATGCCCGAAATGGATGGTATAGAAGCGGTAAAAATATTGAAAAACAGGGTTGAGACCAGAGATATCCCCGTGATATTCCTCACCTCCAGAAATGATCCGGACAGCGAGGTGGAAGGGTTGGCCCTCGGCGCGGTCGATTACATCGCGAAACCTTTTCAGCCGCACCTGCTGCGCAAGCGGGTGGAGATTCATCTCACCATGGAATTTCAAAGACAAACGCTGGAGAGGCAAAAACTGGACCTGCAAAATTTCAACGAAAACCTCAAGCGGATGGTCGAAGAGAAGACCGGCCGCGTGCTGGAACTCCAAGGGGCTATATTGAGTACTTTGGCTGACTTGGTGGAGAGCCGCGACGATATCACTGGAGGGCATGTGCAGCGCACAAAGAGGCAGCTTGGCATATTGGTGGCGGCCCTTCAGGATTTTGGGCTTTACAGGGAAGATACTGCCAGTTGGGATATCGATCTCCTCTTGCAGTCCTCGCAACTTCATGATGTCGGTAAAATTTCGATCCGGGACAGCATTTTATTGAAGCCGGGGAAACTGACGCCGGAAGAATTTGAAGAGATGAAACGTCATTCGGCGTTAGGGGTAAAGATAATAGAGAAGATAGGAACCAGCACGTCGGAAAGAGCTTTCCTCGAACATTCGAAAATATTCGCCCGCTCGCATCACGAAAAATGGGACGGGACGGGATACCCCGACGGTCTTCGCGGCGAAGGCATCCCATTGCAGGGACGGCTCATGGCCATAGCCGACGTCTACGACGCCTTGGTTTCAGACCGGCCGTACAAAAAGGCCTTTTCTCATGACGAAGCGTCCCACATCATCATAGACGGAAGCGGAACGCACTTCGACCCGGTTCTGATCGACGTGTTCAAGGAAGTGGAGAACCAGTTCCGATTTGGCCCCTAATCAAACAGGGCTGATCTAACATTAATGTGAAGGCATTTTCAAAAACAAAGGGATAAGCCTATCCCACGAAACCGAAGTGCTCCAATCTGTCCTTGCACTCGTCGCGGCCGAGAAGAGCCGCTATTTCGAATACGCCTGGGCTGACCTTTCGTCCCGATAGCGCGAACCGCAGCGGCATGGCTATCTCCTTGAGAGAAACGCCGTTTACCTCGCACCAGCAACGCGCAAACGCTTCCAGTTTTTCCGCTTCCCAGTTGTCGGGGGAGAGTTTCCACAGCATTTCCCCGAAACAGTTTTTCAGGTTTTCGCGGTGTTCCTGGGTTATTTCGTCGGCGGCGTACCTCGATTTCACCACGTCGAAATCGAGAAAATAATCGCTGAAATCGGCAAGCTCCCTCGTGGTTTTGCCTCGCCCTCCCATGAGTACGAGCGCTTTTTCGAGGTATGCGCGGGAGAATCCGCCCATGTCAAAACCCATTTCGCGCCAGAACGGCTCGATCGCTTCGTATCTGGCCCCCGGATCCATCATTTTGAGGTGTTCCTGGTTCACGAAATCAAGTTTTTTCATATCGAACACTGCCGGTTTTTTGGTCACTTTAGACAATTCGAACTTTTCCACCGCCAGGAGCCTGTCGAATATCTCGACGTCGTTTCCGGGCGTCCACCCCAACAGCGCGAGGAAGTTGAACACCGACTCGGGCAGGTAACCCATGTCCTTATAATCGAAAACGCTCGTGGCGCCGTGGCGTTTGGACAATTTTTTCTTGTCCGCGCCGAGTATCATGGGCAGATGGGCGAAATTGGGCGTTCCCCAGCCCAGAGCGCGATATATTAGAATCTGTTTCGGCGTGTTGGCTATGTGATCCTCGCCCCTGATGACAGTGGTCACTTCCATGTCGTGATCGTCGACTACGACGGCGAAATTATAGGTCGGCGTGCCGTCGCTTTTGATGAGCACGATGTCCTTCACCGTTCCGTCGGTGTTCACGGAGGCTTTTTCACTCGCGACGCTGATCTCTCCGTAAATTATGTCGTCGAATATTATATGTTCGCCGGTTGGCACCCGAAAGATCACCGCGTCTCCGTCCCGGTACGCTTGGCCCGATTTTATGAGGCTGTCCGCGATTTCGGTGTATTCGCCCATTTTTTCCGATTGGCGGTAAGGCCCTTTTGGGCCTCCTTTTGCCGGCCCTTCGTCCCAATCCAGCCCGAGCCATTCGAGACCGTCCATTATCGTCCGCTCGTACTCGGGAGTGGAGCGTTCGTTGTCGGTGTCCTCTATGCGCAGTATGAAAGTTCCTCCGGAATGGCGCGCGGCGAGCCAGTTGAAAAGAGCCGTATGCGCGCCGCCTATATGAAGCGCCCCTGTCGGGCTGGGCGCGAACCTGACCCTCATTTTTCCATCTTCGGACATTTTTATTGCCTCCCCAAGCGTTTATAATAACCCCGTTATTGTTTTGATTATACCTCAATATCTGTCGACGGAGGGTTTTTGCGGTGGATTAAACGGCGTCCAAAGCTGAAATGTGTGCGGTAGGGGAGTGCTTGCATTGAAAAAGGCAACTATTCTAATCTTGGACAAGACTTCGATATCTACATCCGGAACGAGATTTCGATTCCGTCATTTATTTTGTCGTTTTATCGCTATATATTCCTCTACCTCGTTCAATACTCCCGTATCACCAGTGAGATGGAACGGCTCGTAGCCTATTTTAAGAAAACCGAGAATGTCGAATTTTCTGTCAATCTCCAAAAATTCCTTGACGCTCATGCTATGCTTTTTCATGTAAAGTTTCGCGATGGAAGCCTGTAAATAAAGCACAGATCGGGTCAAGTCCTGTTCCATGCGAAAACTCTCCTTTCAAGCTTCGAGCCAGCGTTCCCAATCACCGTGTTGCTCGGCATTCAACATATCCCATATGTATTCTACCCCTTCGAAACATAAATAAGTCTCAGAATTTTGCAGCAATTCATACGTTTTAGTTGACATAAACCGCCGCAATGCTTCCGTTGGATCGATATTTTTACGTTCGCTCAAACGCGACGCAATATCGGCCGTTTTAATTTCTATTATCACGTCCGATCGTTCGCTCACAGTATTTCCCTCCGAATCAATTTCAAACACGCAACGGCTTTCTCTCCAACAAAGAGAAATTGCCGCGGCAAAATTTGAGGTTTCAACAATTGAAGCAAAATATTCATGGCGTCATCGCTCTCCTTGTTCCCCAAATAACCTCCGATAAAAAGGTCGATTGAATTGCGGGTGTTATCGTTCGCAGTCGGCCCTATCACAACGTCGTAATCGTGCCGGCGATCCGCGCTAGTTCTGTTCATCACGACAAAACGCACCCATTCTTTATCTGCCTTCTCGAATTTTTTCACCGACAACTCTTTTAACATATCAAGTGGAAATTCGTAAGAATATAGCAACGCTGATAATTTACCTTGTTTTTTCAAAGCGGCAAACCGTGATTTTTCAATCGCCAAATTTCGTAACGCCAAGTTTACGGCGTGTTCACGAATTTCGGAAAGATAAAAACCAGCTCCGAAGTCTTTATATGGCTTACATTTCGACACGTCTATCACGTCGAAGGAATGTGTTGTGCCATGGTATAAGGTTATTATTTTTGAAAGTATCGCTTCTCCAATTATTTTCATAATTATAAATCCCAGGTTTACAAGAGTTTAAGCGCGAACCTCACCCTCATTTTTCCGTCTTCGGACATTTTTATTGCCTCCCCAAGCGTTTATAATAACTCTGTTATTGTTTTGATTATACCTCAATATCCGACGACGGAGGGCTCTCGAAATGGATGAAACGGCGTCTGAACCAAAAAAACCTAAAAATTATCTGCTCGTGGACGGACACGGGCTCGCGTTCCGGGGGTTTTACGCTCTGCCGGGGATGAACGCGCCCGACGGAACGCCCACTAACGCCGTTCTGGGATTTTTCAATATGCTACTGAAGGCTGTGGACGAATGGCGGCCCGACGGCATCGGACTTTTTTTCGACCCCAAAGGGCCCACCGCGCGCGATATGATGTACAAAGAGTATAAAGAAGGCCGTCAGCCCACTCCCGAGGAATTCAAGGCACAGATGCCCATCATTCTCGAACTGGCCGAAGCTCTTGG
>JAISDQ010000049.1 GCA_031264605.1 Synergistaceae bacterium
GCCCGCAGGTTCGTCATTATGACGCGCCCGTCCGCGTCCCTCGGCGGAATCTCGGTTATCAGGCCCGCCTCGACTTCGTTGATGATGAGGTTCGTGCAGTATTTGAGGCTCGGCGTCACTATCTTGCGAAAACGCCCGCTGTTCTCGCTGACTACGTCGAGAGACGTTTTCATGCCCGCGGCCCGCGCTTTATGAAGCGCCCGCGCCATCACCGTCCCGTATTCGGGATCGTCCGCGTCGAATTTGTCCAGAAGAAGCGCGTAGCCGATGTGAAAATATTCCGCGTCCAAAGCGCCGAAGTCGATATCCTCGATGCGGAAATGGGCGTTCGCCCCCCGCTCGTGGAAAAACGTCCGCTCGCCGTTCGACGTGTCGTTCATCACGTCCGTGAACGACGTCGGATATTCGGAACGGATTATACGGTTCGTGTCCACCCCGTATCTGTTCAGCGTGTCCGTTATGAGATCGCCAAGGGCGTCAGCGCCTATCCTGCCTATGCTCGCCAGGGGTATGCCGCCGTCTATCACGGCGATGTCTATTACGGTATTCACCGCCAGCCCGCCGACGCATCGGCTGACGCCCTTTATGTTAGCGAGCATCCCGGGCTTGGGATACGAATCTATCAGCTTTATCGTGTCGACTATGAGACTGCCCGCCGCGGCAATTCCTCTTCTCATGCTCCCGTTCGCCTCCGATCGTCTTTCGTCATAATAGCTCCGCGAGACGTTCGGCCATCGCGTCGTACTCCAGGTTGTCCGTCTGTTCGCGCAGCCAGCCCACTATGTCGCCGCCGTTCTCGTAATCGCTGCTCTCCAATTCCGCGAGTACGTCCTCCAAAGCCGCCGTGTCGAACCGCCGGCACGCGTCCAGCGCAAGTTGCAGCAGCGCGGTATCGGGGCTGGCAAGGAGGGACTTTTCGGCATCCGGTTCCTGTCTCGTCAGAGGCGACAGGTCGGTAATAAGACGTTCTATCTCCTCTATCAGCGGGCCGTTTCCCTCGATCACGTCCTCGTAACGGCCTTCCGCGGCAGCGGCCTCCAGCGCGCCCGCCATGTCGCCGACGCCGTTCGCGAATATTCCGTAGCTGGCCCCCTTTATTCCGTGCACCGTCACCGCGTAATCCCGCAGAGATTCCCTCGAAACTCTTTCGAGTTTCTCGATCAGATCGGGCGTATACCGGGCGTAGGACTGAAGCGCCTTCATATATGAGCCGGCGTCGCCGAAACGCTCTATCCCTGCGCGGATGTCCGCGCCGCCGGCGCTCAGGCCGGACAGGACGCTGGCCGGTTTGCCCGCGCCGCGCTGCGCCGGGCGCTCGTCCGCCGCCTGACGCAGCGTCTCCTCGCTCTGCCTGTCGCGCACCCATCGGTTCAGTACGGCGTCGAGCGCCATGATGTCGATGGGCTTCGATATGAAGCCGTTGAATCCCCGCGACAGGAACATCTCCTCGCTGCCGGATACGGCGTTGGCGGTGAGCGCGACTATCGGAACGGTTCTCGCGTAGTCGGAGCCTATATCCTCGCGTATCACCCTGGCGGCTTCCATACCGTCCATCACCGGCATCATGTGATCCATCAGGATGAGGTCGTATCTGGCGCCGCCGCGTATGAGACTTATCGCCTCCGGACCGCTGGACACGCAGTCGGTTTTCAGGCCGTAAGGCAGGAGCAGGCCGCGGGTAACGTCGAGGTTTGTGGGCACGTCATCGACCACCAGCACTTTTCCGTAGGGCATGTACGCGCGGGCTATCCTTTTGCCGCCGCGGCCCTCCGTGAGCTTGAAAGCCTCCAGGCCCTTCGCGGCTCCTTCCCCTATAGGACTCTCGTCGACGATAGTCTGAGGTATTTTGACGGTGAAGGTCGAGCCCTGATTATATACGCTCTCGACGGAGATGACGCCGCCCATCATCTGAACCAGCCGCTTGGTGATCGACAGCCCGAGGCCCGTTCCCTCGATTTGGCGGTTTGCCTTGGCGTCGAGCTGGGTGTATTTTGAAAAGAGCTTCGCCATATCCGCCATGCGTATGCCTATGCCGGTGTCGCTCACGATGAATACGAGCGTCGCGCCCCCGTTATCGGGCTTCCAGCCGACGCGAAGGGTCACGCGCCCCCGTTTTGTATATTTGAAGGCGTTCGACAGCAGGTTGTTCAATATCTGCCTGACCCTCATATCGTCGCCGTGAAGGGCCGACGGAATGGCCGGGTCGATGTGCAGCTTGAACTCTATCGGCCGGGATCCGATGCGGACAATGTTGAGCTGCACCACGTCGTTGAGCAGGGTCGAAGTGTCGTAGCGGACGGGCGTCAGCTCCAGGTTGCCGGTCTCGATTTTCGAGATGTCCAGGATGTCGTTGATTATGTTGAGCAGGCTGACGCCCGAGTTGTATATTTTCTCCATGTTTGGGTATGTGTCTCCGGGAAGTTCTCGCTGAAGCTCTATCTCCGAGAGGCCTATTATGGCGTTGAGGGGCGTGCGTATCTCGTGGCTCATAGTCGCCAGGAATTCGCTCTTGGTGCGCGAGGCGTCCTCCGCTTTTTTCTTCTCGCGCGCGTAAAAAAGAAACTGAAATTTGATGGCTGTTCCGATGGACACCGATACGAGAATTATCGCCTGCGCGTAGTCGGTAAGGACCATCTTTCGCGTCACCAGCACATGATTGACGAACTCCGGATGTAGGTATTCCACCAAAAGACAGGCGCAGACGACAGCCAGTTGCAGAATGACCATCACCGCGCATTTTTTCCCGGGAATCACCAGAAACGTGAATACCACGACCATCACGGCGTAGACGGTCATTCCGCTGTCCACGCCGCCCGAGGTGAAGTGCAGCGCCGGCATGAACACGCATCCCACCGCGCCGAACAGTATGACCGCGCCGGTCTCGTATTTTTTCAATTTGCTATACGATCCGACAACGGTCGTTATGAACAGGCCAAGCGACACGAGGAGCGCGATATCGAGAGCGGTCATCGGCATGAGCAGGCACGAAACCACTGTCGCCAGGGCGATGGCCGCGACGGCGCAAATGGCGGTCAGATTCCAAACCCGCGCCTCGAAGGGCATTTCTTCCGACATGACATACTTTTTGATGACGCGCGCCAAGGCTTGCTTCATCGTCATATTATAACATCGCTTTACGGAAGTGAGTTTCCCGGCGAAGACAGAGGCGTAGGGCTGCGTTACCGCGGTGTTGATTTTTTGATATAATCGGTTCACGCAATTCAATTCGCCGTCGTGGGGGGATGTGCAGGTGGGCGGGGACAACTGGGGCAGGATATCCGACATAGAGACTCTGGACGCTTCGGCGCTCGCGCCGGGAGTGACGAAAAGAAACGTATTCTGGGCAAAAAATGGTTGGGACGACTACTGCGCGCGGCATTTCATCTTGCCCGAGGGCGAGGCGATACCCGAACACGCTCACGAATGGGATCATTTCCTGATATCGCTCGGCGGTCACGGGGCGGTGGATGTGGAGGGCGAACGTTACGACCTGACGGAGGGCAGTTGGGCCCGCGTGCCTGGAGGGAAAAGCCACGTTTTCCGCAACGTCGGCAAAGGCGACTTCACGTTCCTCTGCATAGTGCCGACTCACGGAGACCCGCACGCGAAAAAATACAAGATGCGCGCCGACAGAGCGGAAAGAAAAAAATCATAGCGTGACCTCGGGGAACCAGCCCCCTGGCAGATTCGCCCCCGAACCACTCTGTGGCTCAGGGATGCGGCAGTACCCGCGATTTTGATCCTGTGGTTTGAGACCCCGAAAGGGCGCTTTTCGCGTTCCGCCGGCGTGTGATATAATGAAACATACGATTTTTATATGTTCCAACAGAAAGGCAAATGGTGATACCGAATGGCTGACTCCGCTTTTAACATACCGGATGCTCTGGGGCGTTTGATGAACAATAAAAAACTCTATCAGAAGCTGCTCGACAAATTCGGCGCGGGATACGGCGACTACGAGGATAAAGTGGTGGCCGCCTTCGAGGCGGATAACTTCGAGGAAGCGATACACCTCTCGCACACCATGAAGGGCCTCGCGGGCAACCTTGGGGCCGAGGCGCTGCAAGAGGCGAGCCTGGTTCTCGAACAGATGGCCAAGAGCGGCGCGAAGACGCCCGAGTTCGGCGGCGCGCTTGAAAAGTTCAAAACGGAGATGAGAAGGGTGCTCAAAGAAGTGGCGGACGGGGTCGACCTGGGTTGACAACCGTGCCGGCGGGGAGGGAATTCGCGGCAGCCGCGTGGAAGTGAATATATTTAAGGGCGTATCGAACCTCACCTCGAAATTCGCCAAATCGGCGGTAAAGCTGATCGCCGGTTATGAATGTGGTATTCCGCGGGCCGGGATTGAGACGGCGGGCGAGAACTTCGCATCGTCGAATTCGCGTATAACCGACGCCGACGCCGCGCGCGAAATAATCGAGATCACGAAAGCGACGATCCTGGCCCGGGCGAGAAAATCGGTCTCGGGGCAGGCGAACTTGGCCCAGCGCGACGTCATAAACCTGATTCAATAAAACTTCCGCTTCGCACCGCGCGATACGCTTTCCTTCCTATCCTTTTCAATGTATATTTTTCGAAATCAGGAGGTGTTCATGTATTGAAAAAAATATTTGTCGCATTGCTCGGCGTCGTGCTCGCGGTGTCATGCGCGTACGGCGGAGAGGAATTCCTGGCCGACCCCGCCGCCGAACCCTCGGAGTTCCGCGAACTCGAATGGCAGCGGCCCCTTTCCTCGATTCCCGATATGGTGGAGCTTTATCGCGAAGACGACGGAAGCCAGATAACCTGCTCCCGGAAAAACGACGATCTCTCCTTCGGGGACGCCGCTCTCTCGTCGATCGAATATATCTTTGTCCAAGACAAACTGTCCATGATTTCCCTCGTGGCGAAGGGCAAAAAAAACGAGGACGCCCTTCTCGGCGAAGCGGTCGCCCTTTTCGGGCAGGCGACGGTGCACACCGGAGACGACTATATATGGCGGTTCACCGACGTGGCTGTGATGTTCAGCCGCGAACAGGACGACCAGTCCGTGCTGTTCTACAAATACATAGGCTTCCTGAATAAATAGCGCCCTGAGCGGAGAAAAATCACTCCTACCCATGAAAAAACGACGCCAGGCACGCGTTCCGCTCGCCGTCAAGGCGGCGGCGCTTTTGATTTTCGTAATTCTTTCGGTATTCGAACTGCCGAAAGCGTCCCCCGATGGACTGTCGCTGTACGCCTTCGACACGGGTCA
>JAISDQ010000126.1 GCA_031264605.1 Synergistaceae bacterium
ATACTCGAAAGCGCGGCGGAAGCGGGCGCGCAAACGCGAATCTTCCATTCCGGCGAGCTTAATATCAGCCCGTGCAAAGGCTGTCTGAGTTGCGTAAAAGGCGACGGCTGCGTCGTCGCCGACGATATGCTGGGAATATACGCCGCGCTTAAGCAATCCGACGCCCTTGTTCTCGGCTCGCCGGTTTATATGGCGCAGATGAGCGGTCAGGCGAAGGTGTTCACGGACAGGCTGTTCGCGCAAATCACCCCACGATTTTCGCCGCGCTTCAAAGAGGAAAACGCCGGAAAAAAGCTGATTCTCGTGTTTACGCAGGGGAACCCTGAACAGAGCAAGTTTCAGGCGTACTATGATTACACAAAGAATATGTTTCAAATGCTGGAATTTGACGTTCAGGATTTCATTGTCGTGGTCGGTACTCGCGGCGGGCAAGCAAGCGAAAACGCCGAATTGCGCGGCGTTTTGCAGGAAGCCGGGCAAAAACTCACGATTGGCGCCGCCAAACATAAACGTCCGTAGGAAAGGTTTCAAGGTTGAAGGTATTCAGCATCACTGCGACCGTGATTTCCATGACACTTGTTCGAGTGATCACGCGTTTGCCGCGGGCGAATACGAACGGCGAGCCGATAACTGAGGGCGGCCGGCGGCGCAGCGGTTTTTGCCCGCGATATTTGCAATTTCCGTCAAAGATGATATACTCATATTTGCCGGATTTTCCGGCCAAGAAGAGGATGCACCTCTCACCCGCCGGCGGAAGCTTTCGGGTCAAAGCCAAGGATTGATTGTTCGGGGGCGGAGTGCGTCGTGCGTTTTGCTCCCGAATTTTTTTACACATTTTACGGAGGTGGTTTGAAATTAGCAACGCGCCGGTCAACAAAGACGACGAACCGCGTGTGAATTCCGAGATACGCGCCGCGGAGGTGCTTCTGATCGACGATCAGGGCAACAAGCTGGGCGTAGTTCCGACGACGGAGGCCATTCGGCTGTCGGAGGATAGGGAACTGGATCTTGTCGAGGTGGCTCCTTTAGCGACCCCGCCGGTGTGCAGAATACTGGATTACGGAAAGTATCGCTTCCAGCAGCAGAAAAGGGATAAGGACGCGCGCAAAAAACAGAAGAATCAGTCGGTAAAAGAGATGAAGATGCGTCCCAAAATAGATACGCACGACTACGACTTCAAGGTCAAGGCAATACGCGCCTTCTTGGAGGACGGGCATCGCGTCAAAGTCTCGATTTTTTTCAGAGGACGCGAGATGGCGTTTCTCGACAGGGGGCGCGAAGTTTTGAACAGGGTCCGCGGGGACGTGGATCCCGTCGGTAAAGTGGAGTCGGAACCGAGGATGGAGGGCTCTTATATGAGGATGATGGTCTGCCCGTCCGCCAGCGTTCCGGCGCCTAAACCCACGAAACCCGACGTCAAACCGGCCGAAAAACCGAAGAAAAAAACCGGGCCGGAAGAAACCGCCGTATAGGAGGAAATTGTATGCCCAAGATGAAATCCCATTCCGGGACAAAAAAACGTTTTCATGTGACAGGTTCGGGCAAGATAACCTACCAAAAGAGCGGACGCCGCCACATATTGGTCAACAAGGCTGAGAAGAGGATGCGCTCGCTCCGCAGAAAAGGCGTAATCACGTCCGCGTTCGAGGCGCACATGAAACGCCTCATGCCGTACGCTTGATTTCCGGGATATAAATGACGGGGAGTGACTGAGATATGCGGGTAAAGGGTTCCAGCGCGAGCAGGCGAAAGCTCAAGAAATTGTTCTCGATAACCAAAGGTTATTGGGGCAGAAAGAAAAACGTATACAGGAGGGCGCGCGAAGCGTACCTCAAATCTCTCACCCGTATGTTCCACGACCGCAAGCTTAAGAAGCGCAACTTCCGCAGGTTGTGGATAATGCGGATCAACGCGGCTGCCAGGGAGAACGGGATGCGTTACAGCGTTCTCATGAACGGGCTGAAAAAAGCCAACATAGCCGTAAACCGCAAGATGCTGGCCGACCTCGCGGTGCACGACGCGCCGGCTTTCGCGCAGTTGGTGGTGAAAGCCCGCGAAGCGATGGTCGCGTAAAACGGCCCGTGGGCAAGGCGGGCTGATTCTGAAATCGGGTTCCTGCCGCGTTTCGGCAGGAACTTTATATTTTCCTCCCGGAATGTTTCGTTCAAATTTGCCGGGGACTTGCTTACTTAAAATCTCACTGCCGCTTCATTCATTGATATTTTGTATCGAAAGATCATTTGAACCGTAACGTAAAGAGAGGGAATTATCATGAAAGAAAAGTTCGATTCTCTCAAGGCTTCGGGAGAGGAGAGAATAAGCGCCGCCAAAACCATAGCGGAATTGCAGGATGTCAAAGCCTCGCTTCTTGGCAAACAGGGAGCGCTGACCGACATCCTGAAGGAAATTCCCAAAGCCGACCCGTCGCTGCGCCCGGAAATCGGGCGTATGGCGAACGAGCTGAAAGACATTTTCACCAAACTCATCGACTCGAGGACTGAGGAAATAAGGCTCGCCGACTCGGCCATTTCCGCCGACTTCGACCTCACCGCGCCCGGACTGCCTCCGTTGGAGGGCGGGCTCCATCCCATCACGCAGATGTGCTACGACCTCAACGACACGTTCCGGTCGATGGGGTTTGAGATATTCCAGGAATCCGACATCACGAGCGAACTGTACGCGTTCGATAACCTCAACTTCGCGCCCGATCACCCGGCGCGCGAGAACATGGACACTTACTGGCTCGCCGGGCACGACGCCGGACGCGGCCCGGACAGGCTGGCCTTGCGCCCGCATCTCACCGGTGCGAGCGTGCGGTATCTTCAGACGCACAAACCGCCGTACCGTTTCGTGTATCCCGGCAGGGTCTACCGAAACGAGACCACTGACGCGCGCCACGAAAGAGCGTTTTTTCAGTACGAAGCCCTGATAGTTGATCGCGAGTTTACCTTCTCGGCGGGCAAGGTGATGATAAAAAGCATCCTCTCCAAAGTATTCGGGCGCGACGTGCCCGTGAGGATGAGGGTTGGGTTCTTTCCGTTTGTCGAGCCGGGCTACGAGATAGACATGGGCTGTCTGGTCTGCGGAGGCGTCGGGTGCAGCGTTTGTAAGCACGTGGGATGGATCGAGATAATGCCGGGAGGCGCACCGCATCCAAACGTGCTTCGCGCGGCGAACCTCGACCCCGCGGAGTTCACCGGCTTCTACGTCAATATCGGCCTGGACCGCCTCGTCATGATGAGATACGGCGTCGACGACGTTCGCCTATTCCACGGCGGCGATCTGCGTTTTTTGCGCCAATTCAAGTAGGGAGATACCGTTATGAAATTATCGCTCGATTGGATAAAGGACTATGTGAAAATCCCCGATAGCATAGAGATGTCGCGCCTGGCGTACGACCTCACGATGTCGACGGTCGAGGTCGAAAACGTCGCCGATCTCGGCGCGCAGTTCAGCGGCATGGTCGTGGGCGAGATCAAAGAGATACTGCCCCACCCGAATGCCGACAGGCTCAGATTGTGCGAGACCGACATCGGCGGAGAGACGAAGGAAATAGTATGCGGCGGAACCAACCTCGCCGCCGGAATGAAAGTCGCCGTCGCCAAACCGGGGGCAACGGTCAAATGGCACGGCGCCGGAGACCCTGTCGTGATAAAAAACGCAAAGGTGCGCGGGATCGAGAGTTACGGGATGATTTGCGCCTCGTCCGAGATAGGATTGTTCGACCTCTTTCCGTTCACCGAGGAAGCGACGATCGTCGACCTGTCGGCCTTCGGCGCGCGCCCCGGCGCGCCGCTCTCGGAAGCGCTGGAACTGGACGACGTGATACTGGAGATAGACAACCGCTCTCTGACGAACCGCCCGGACCTTTGGGGACACTACGGGATAGCGCGCGAGATATCGGCACTGTACGACCTGCCGCTCGCCGAATTCACTCCGTACGCGCCGCAGCCGTGCGACCGGTCTTTCACCGTTCAGATCGACGACCCGTCGAGATGCTTCCGCTATATCGGCGTGGAAATCGGAGGCCTGTCGGTAAAACAGTCTCCTTTCAAAGTGCGGAGCCGCATATGGAGAGTGGGGATGCGCCCGATAAACGCCATAGTCGACATCACCAACTATGTCATGCTGGCGGTGGGACAGCCTACTCACGCTTTCGATTCCGACAATATAAAGGGACACATCACGGTGAGACGCGCGCGCGACGCTGAAAAACTCCTGCTTCTGAACGGCAGGGAACTCAGCCTTTCGCGCGAGGATTTGGTCATAGCGGACGATGAGGCTTCGGTAGGTCTGGCCGGGGTGATGGGAGGGGCCAAGGACTCTGTGCTTCCCACCACCGACAGAGTGATCCTCGAAATAGCGGATTTCGAGGCCATATCCATAAGGCGCACCGCCGCGCGCCACGAGGCGAGGACGGAAGCCGCGATAAGATATGAGAAGGGCCTGGACCCCGAACGCGGCGACATAGCGCTCTCCCTGTCGATGAAAATGTTCGCCGAATTCTTCTCCGGCATGAAGGTGACTGGTTTCCGCGACAACTATCCCAACAAACTCGAACGCGCCTCGGTAGACGTGTCGCTCGACTGGCTCGCCAGCCGGTTGGGCAAGCGCATCGAAAGCCCGGATATCGAAAAAATGCTGACGCGCCTGGGATTTGCCGTCACTTTCACCAACGGCGGAAAAGATATGCGCGTCGCCGTGCCGACGTGGCGTTCGACTGGCGACGTCTCCCTTCCCGACGATATCATGGAGGAAGTGGCGAGGCTTTACGGATTCGAGAACTTCGAGGCGGCGCCGATAGCGACGTCGTTCACCTCCGCGATAAACCAGAGGGAAATCGACATGGATCGCGGCATACGCGAATATCTCGCCTTCCGCTGCGGGATGCAGGAGATTTTCTCGTATCCGTGGGTGCGCGGCGAGTACCTGGACGCGATATTCCCGAACCGTGAAGGGATGCTCTCGATATCCGCGCCGCCCTCCCCGGACGAAAAATACATACGCTCATCGCTCCTGCCGGGACTTTTGAAATCGGTCTCCGAGAACCTGCGTTTCTTCGGCGAATTCGCGTTGTTCGAATCCGCGCAGGTTTTCAAGGACGGTGATTACAGTTCTCCGTACGATAAAAGGGAATTCCTGCCGTGCCAGCGCAGAAACGCGTGCGGCGTCATCGTAGGCGCTTCGGGCGAGGCGGGCGTATTGTTCCGGCGCGCGAAGGGAATTATCGAGTGGCTTCCGCGGTACGCGCACATCGAATCCCTAACGTTCGCGCAGCGCGAAAAGCCGGTCTGGGCCGACGCCGTCGTGTGGCTCAACATTATTTCAAACGACGCCGCGGTCGGCAGCCTGGCGTTGCTGTCGAAGAAAACCGCGCTCGGCTGCGGGATCAAAAACAGCGCCGCGGCCGTGTTCGAACTCGACATAGACGCGCTGAAGCCACTGCCGTCGCGAACAAATAAATTCGAACACCTTCCGGAATATCCTCGCACCGAGTACGATATCTCCATGCTGTTGGACGCGTCGGTGAAATGGGAAGACGTTTATAAGGCGGTCACGTCGAAAAAAGACCCCGAAAACCTCATTCGAGGCGTAAGTTTCATCGATGAGTACAGAGGCAGTCAGATACCGGAGGGGAAAAAATCGCTGACGCTGCGGCTGATCATAGGCTCGCTGACGAAGACCCTCACCTCGGCCGAGATAGAGTCCTGCGCGGGAACTGTCATAAAGCGTATAAAGAAGGCGGTCGGCGGAGAACTGAGGAATTAGCGGCGTAATAGAGGCTTACCGCGGAAATAGATTTGCTTCTGTTTCCATTGTCCGTTATGAGCGAAAGGAAAACGCGTATTCTCATTGAATGCCTTTCATGCGTGTCTTATATTTTGTATGAAACCATGTAATTTCGATTGGAGGTCGGTTTGATGATATTAGGTTTTTTGTTCGGAGGTTTGCTGTTGCTGGCTTGCTTCGCGATAGTCGCGGCGGGCGCCATTACCGCTTGGTGGAT
>JAISDQ010000144.1 GCA_031264605.1 Synergistaceae bacterium
ATTACGGCAAGGCAGAGGTTTGAGCGTTATCGATCTGGCGTTTGAGACGAGAATACATCCGTCGCAAATATCCTGCATCGAGCGCCGGAAGTCGGCGGCATCGGACAGAGCAAGGGACGTGTTGAGTTCTTTCTTTGGCGTCGAAGAAGCAAGCGTGTTTTAGCATGATGGTCTCGCGTTGTGACAGGGAACAAAAAAGCCGCCCGGCGAGAGGCGGCGGAGCGGAAAGGAGAATGGTTTATTTGGAATCTCAGGATAATTGTATCACTAAAGATTTAAATCGCGCGTGGATAGAGCTTGAAAACCGAATAGATTCAACTCCATGGGGGAAATTGGCTGAGGAATTGTTTTGCAGTGCTTTAGACATTCAAGAAGAGGTTGAAGATAGTGAAGAATTATTGCGGTTGCTTCGTGAATTTGTAAAGCGCGTCGACAAATTTGAGAAATCATATCTTGCGACAAGTGCGCGAGAGGAGGAGATACATCACAAACTTCTTTCCCCTTCCGACAGGCGGCGGCTCAACAAAATTCACCGGGCAAACAGGGCAGCGGCGCGAGAGGCAAAGGCAAGAGGAGAAGATAATTTCTTAATCAGGGTGTATTTACGAAAACAACCAAACTGCTGGGTAAATCACTACAATTCACGTGGATTGTGCCGCGCTCATAGACGCGCCTCGCGTCCGGCGTTCACGCAAAGCGGCGGCAGTGATTCCGGTAACGGAGATTCAGACTGTAGCGACCCACCCGGGCCTTCGCATCCTGTAACATCCCCTTTCCCACGCTTAAAACAATCGAATAGCTGTTTCTCTCCGTGGCCACGCCTCGGCTCCTGTCGCGTGTCTGAGAGGGGGTGTGCGGCATGACGCTCAAAAATACCCTTTCTCGCAAACGTGGAGCCGTGGCAACAAACGAGACAGCCAGAGCCGAACAATCCATAATACCCGCGCTCTTATCCGAACGCGACGCGGCGGCGTACACCGGAGTCAGCGCCGCGTATTTGCGCCGGGCACGAAGAGAAGGCAGCCCGGGTGGTCGAACGTCGGGGCCGAATTTTGTGAGATTGGAATCCTTCGGCGCGAAAGGCGGCAAAAACGGCGGGCGCGTACTGTACGCTCGCGTTGACCTTGATGTGTGGTTGTCAGGTCTTGAGAGGAAGCGGGTGATTTGATATGACATCTCCTGATTTCCTTCCCGTGCGGCCCGAGAATATCCCCGGCGAACTGAAGGCGCTTCCTCAATGGGTGATGTGGCGCGCCGTGCAACGTGGTGAGAAATGGACAAAGCCGCCATTTATGATTACCGGGGAAAACGCGAAGTCCACTGATCCGGACACCTGGACTACGTTTGAACAGGCTCTTGAAACTTATCGGGCCGGAAAATTTGACGGTATCGGTTTTGTGTTCGCCAAAGACGGAGGATTCACAGGCATAGATTTCGATCACTGCCTGGACGACGCCAAGAGCATTATTAATCCTCAGGTAAAATCTATCGTTGATAATTTGGCTTCATACTGTGAAGTTTCAGCAGGCGGAGCTGGGTTGCATCTGATAGTCAGGGGCAAACTTGAAAGCGGGTCAATCGGTCAATATTTTGAGGTTTACCCTCATGGCAGGTTCTTTACAGTAACCGGTCATATTTTGGGCGAACCGAAAGATATAGCAGACGGGCAAGCGGTAATAACGTTATTGTCTCAATTGGCCGAAGTGAAAAAAGCTCAAGTACGGTCTGAAAAGCCAGCGGCGGCAAATCCGCTGCCCTCGTTTATGCCTTCTGCCGAATATTCCGAGATTGAACAGCAGGTTCTTGATTCGATGGCCGCGCACGGAATAACGCCGCACGAACAATTGATACTTGATGGGGAACGGCATCGGATAAAAATCAACGATGATCGTCTTTACGGGTCAGAGCAGTCGGGCGCGTATTGTATCTATATTGATTCCTATCCAGCCGGCTGGTTCATGGACTGGCATAACGAGCTTATTAAATGGAAATTCGATATCAAAAAACTCAATTCGGAAGCTCAAGCGCAATGGAAAAGGTATTTCAACTCACGGGAATACCAAGCCGCTCAACAGTCACGGCAACTCCAACGTGAAGTCGAACAGCGGCAGGAATCCGATCGGCGGCGTGAAGCCGTTAATGAGGCATGGCGCGTATATTCATCGGCAAAGTCTATCGAGGAAGCACCAGATCATCCCTATCTGCTCGCAAAGCGCGTTACGCCGCGCGGCGGCTTTCCCTTTGGCGGCCAATGGTGCGGTTTGCGTACCGGGGATATGGCGAGCAGGGACGGTAACCCAATGCGCGACCTCTTGTTGATTCCAACGATGAATGCGATGACCGGCAGATTTTGCGGCTTGCATCGGATATTCGGGCGGCCCGGGGCTGATGGGAAGTTCAACAAGGGCTGGTGTTCGCCAGCGGGCGGCGTGTTCCCCATTGGCGTCGACATTCAGCACGGCGTCGTATTCGCGGGCGAGGGCATAGCGACGGTACTCTCATGGTATCAGTATTGGAACGAAGAATCAGAGAATGTCGCTCCCTGTACGGCGATAGCGGCGATGGACGCCGGAAACCTCATTAAAAACGCGGCGGCAATCCGGGCGAGGTATCGGGAACGTGACGTATTCATATTACAGGACGACGACGAGGCCGGGGAAAAGGCGGCGGCGGCTTGTATGGCAAGTGGGTTTGCGGGCGTGGTGAATCCGAGGGATTACATACGATGAATGATGACGCCTGTACACATCTTGACACTGCCGACGTTACGCCGAACATCGACGGTACGGAGGTACTTGAAAGAGCAAAGGCCAGAGGCGAAGCGATACGCCAAAAGGAAGGTCTCGCGAGTGCGCCGCCGAAAATCGAACAGTTACCGGCGTTCCCCATTGGAGCGCTGCCGTTATCTGTCGCGGATTTCATCCGGGCGGCGGTGGAAAATATTCAAGCGTCCGCCGATATGGTTGGCCCCTGCGTACTGGGCGCGCTCGAAACCGCTTGCAGGGGGCGCTATCCTGTCAGGCTCCCGAACGGGCATATTGAGCGCCCATGTCTGTACATCGCGCCTGTCGCGCCGCCGTCCGAACGGAAATCATCGGTAATTGAGGTCGTCATGAAGCCGCTCACCAGTTATGAGATTCAGTATAATGCCGCTCATTCCGGCGAGGTGGAACAATCACAAAGCGACAGGCGGATACTTGAAGAGCGGAAAACGACACTTGAGAAGGAAGCCGCGAAAGCAAAGACCGAGGACAGCCGGGAAAAGGCGCGTCGCGAACTTGCGGAGGTGAATGAAGAGATTGCGGCTTTTGATCCGGTCAAGCCGCTTCGTCTGTTTGGAGGGGATGTCACGCCGGAAAAGCTGGCCGATCTTCTGTACGCTCAAAATGAAACGTTCGCGCTTGTATCAGCCGAGGGGGGCGGCCTGTTCGATAACATTGGGCGGTACTGCGAGAAGGGCGGCATGGATATTTACTTGAACGGATATTCGGGCGACGTGGTGCATGTGGACAGGAAATCAGGCACAGCCGTTTTGCTCAAGTGTCCGACATTGAATATCGTTGCGTTGTGTCAACCCATCGTCATTGAAAACCTGTTCGGAGACAAGGAAAAAGCCGGACGCGGTTTGCTGTCGCGGATACTGTTCGTAAAGTGTCAAAGTCTGGTGGGGCGGCGCAAGCCGGTATCGCGTCCGATTGAGCCGGTGACAAAAAGAAGGTATGAAGATTTGTGCCTTTCCATGCTTGCCGCTGAAAACGGGGGCGAATTGACGTTTGATGATGACGGATACAAGGTATATTGCCGATTCTTTGAAGAGGTGGAGCCGCTGTTAACGCCTGATTCAGGCGAGCTGTCGCTTATGGGCGATTGGGCGGGGAAGGTATGCGGGACTATGACGAGGCTTGCCGGGCTTATCCATTGCGTTAACGCGTTCGAGCGCGGACAGAATCCAGCCGGGACGCCAATAACAGAGGAAGAGGCCGAATCCGCCGTTATACTCGCGCGGTTCTTTCTGGCTCACGCTAAAGCCGTCTATATTGAACAGATAGAACCTCAGAGCGAGAAGGACGCCAGATATCTGTTAAGGCGGATAATGGGAGAATCTCCGATATCCCAAAGAGACTTAATCCGCAAAACCCAAGGATACAGAAGAGGTAATTTCGCTATTGATGATACGCTGAAACTACTTGAAGAGCGCGGGCATATACGGATTGAAAAAATTCCTAGCGGCACAAAGCCAAAAATTCTTATTCATCTACTTGAATAATGATGATAGTGACGGTTGACTATATTGACTTTATTGACTTATTCAAATCTTTTCAGCCACAGCAAGGGTTTGTGCTGTTAAAAAAGTCAACATTGACGGTTGCCCCAGTAGTGACAATATTGACTAATTCGCGGCGGCCAAATAGAAAAGTCAATATAGTCAATATCGCGTCAATATATTGTCAATATTGGGTTGATGTCATAAAGCGTTGCTACGACTGAGCAAAAATAGAAAAGTCAATAAAGTCAATATAGTCACTATGACATTTTTTTTGGAGTAGGGATTTTAACGGGTGGGGGGATATATGAATGGCGAATAAAATTTCAATAGGCATCGATCCGGGCATCAACGGCGCGATAGCGGCAATCAGCGCCGGTTCTCTGGAAGTGCTCGATCTCGTGGACACGCCGGTTATCACAAGCGAGGGTAAACGGCTGTACGACATCGGCGGCATGGCTGATGCTATACGGCATATGTCTTTATTTGGCGACGCCGTTGTTATCCTCGAACAAGCGCAGGCCATGCCGGGACAGGGCGTGTCGTCCACGTTTTCGACGGGGCGCGGCTTCGGAATATGGGAGGGCGTTTTGTCGGCGCTCGGCGTGCCGTATCGGACGGTCAGGCCGTCAGTGTGGGTAAAAAAGATTTTGGCCGGGACGCCTGGAGAGGGTAAGGCGCGGTCGCTTGGGTTCGCTATGCGGATGTTCCCCGGCGCGGAGATCACGCCAAAGGGAAGCCGCAAGCCGAGGGACGGGCGCGGTGACGCGCTGTGTCTGGCGTATTACGGGATAAGATGATCGTGCGGGACAAATCAAAACTGAAACCCCCAAACCCACATACGGAGCTGCTTTTATTGCTCAGAGATAAGGAACGGGAGAAGCGCGGGAGGGAAGCATATGACACGGGGATTGAGCTTCATAAATGGAAAACTGGACGTAACGGAAGAATGGGTTGATAAATGGTCGTCGCTTATCAAGCGCGCCAGAACCAGCGGCGAAAGATATGAGAGAGCGTGCGACGTTATCAGGGAGATAGGGCTTGCGGCTGGCGACGTGATGAAGGACGAACCACCGGAGCGCGATATTCCTCTATACGCTTTTCAATTGGGGTTGATAAATGAAAAGATGCTTGAAGCTGACGCGGTGGAACGGGTTTTTAACCACGCCGGGCATATGGCGCTGGAGATGCTTGTCGCTACGCTTGACCCGTTCAATCTTCCGAAGGACAAAGCGGCGGTTACGCGGGCGTTCCTCGAGGGCGTCGGCGACGCGGAAGTAATACGCGCCTGAGAAAAAGTGAAAAAACAGATGAAAAGTGGGGTGGTTTGCGTGGAATCGTTCGGAAAATGGATAAAAAA
>JAISDQ010000159.1 GCA_031264605.1 Synergistaceae bacterium
GACGAGACTTTCTGCCTGACTTACGGCGACGGCCTCTCCAACGTGCCGATAGACAAACTCGTCGATTATCACAAATCGCACGGCAAACTGGCGACCGTGACGGCCGTGCAGCCTCCCGGACGTTACGGCAGACTGGGCGTCGAGGGCGACACCGTGGTGGATTTTTTCGAAAAACCGTCGGGCGACGGCGACTGGATAAGCGGAGGATTTTTCGTGCTGGAGCCGGCCGTGATGGATTACATCGACGACGACGATACCGTTTTCGAGAGGGCTCCGCTAGAACGCATCGCGGGCGAGGGCAATCTCAAGACCTTCAGGCACAGGGATTTCTGGCACGCGATGGACAATATGAGGGACAAGGCGATCCTCGAGAATTTATGGAACGCGGGGAACGCGCCCTGGAAAACATGGTGATGAAATGAACGTCCTGATCACTGGCAATATGGGCTACGTCGGCCCGGTCCTCGTCCGCGAGATAAAGAGGCGAAACCCTAAAACCTGGGTCGCCGGACTCGACAGCGCTTACTTCGCCGGCTGTCTGCTCGACAGAAAATCGTCGCCGGAGCGGTACGTCGACGTCCAGTTTTACAAGGACGCGCGTGATATAGCCCCCTGCGATTTCGAGAACGCCGACGCCGTAATATGCCTCGCCGCCCTTTCGAACGACCCGATGGGCAACCGTTACGGCGCCCGGACGTCGGAGATAAATTACCGCGCGATAGAGCGCGCGGCGTCCGCCGCCAAGGAAGCCGGCGTAAAGCGTTTCGTGTTCGCGTCGAGCTGCAGCGTATACGGGTCCGCCGAAAACGGGGAGTGCGACGAGTCGTCGACGGTAAATCCACTGACCGAATACGCGCGTTCGAAGGTATCCGCCGAACACGCCCTGGAACGGTTTGCCGACGCCGATTTCAGAGTCTCCTGCTTCAGGTTCGCGACGGCTTGCGGCGCGAGCCCGCGCCTGCGGCTCGACTTGGTGCTGAACGACTTTGTGGCGAGCGCCGTCACGCGCGGTAAAATCGAGATACTGAGCGACGGCACCCCGTGGCGTCCGCTGATCGACGTCAAAAACATGGCGGAGACGCTGGCGTGGGCGTCGGAACAAGACATCGGCGAACCCTACATGATACTCAACGCCGGCTCCAACGGCTGGAATTTTCGAATAAAAGACCTCGCCCAAAAAGTGCGGGAGGTCATGCCCGAGACAGAAATCATCATCAGCCCGGAGGGCCTGCCGGACAAACGGTCCTACAGGGTGCGGTTCGATAAGTTCGCGGAACTGTCGAAGGGCCATGTTAAAATCGGCGACGTGAGGGATACGATAAGGGAAATACGCGGAATCCTCACGGAAAATTCCTTCGTGGACGCCAATTTCAGGGACTCGGAGTATATGCGGCTCAATATGCTCAAATACCTGGAATCCGCCCGAGCCGTCGACGGAGACCTCAGGTGGATTCCATGAGAGTGTGGTGGAGGAAATGTGTGCGCGCAAAAAGAAAGAGACTGTTCTTGTAACCGGCGCTGACGGATTCATAGGCCGCTATGTCGTGAAAGAACTCTCCGACAACTATCCTTACGACATTCACAAGTTCAGCGGAGATTTATTCGCGACCAATCTCGATTATTACGTCGGCCGTCTCGCGCCTTCGTACCTCGTCAATCTGGCGTGGGTGACAGGCGAAGGGTATCTGGATTCACGGGAAAACCTGATGTTCGTCCAGAAGAGCCTGGAGTTGTACGACGCATTCTACGGTTACGGCGGAAAAAGGGCCGTGTTCATAGGCACGGAACAGGAATACGGACGCTCCGACGCCCCCCTTTCCGAGACGAGCGAGATATCGCCGATTTCGTATTACGCCGAATGCAAGGCGGATCTGGGCCGCATACTGCTCAAGAGCAGCGAGGTGGCCGGGAACGGTTTCGTGTGGTGCAGGCTTTTTTTCATATACGGCGCGGGCGAAAAACCAAAGCGCTTGGTTCCGTCGCTGATAAGGGGGCTCCTCGCCAACGAGCGCGTGAATTGTTCATATGAGGGACTGGTGCGCGATTACATTTACGCTAAAGACGCCGCCGGCGCAATCTGCCACTGTCTCGCGTCCGATTTCAGCGGCGCGGTCAACATATCGGGCGGCAAAGACACGACCATCGGCGAGATAGCCGAATTGGTCAAGAAAAATACTAATCCCGAAGGCGAGGTCGTCTTTCAAAAACAGGAGGAATGCGGCCAATTCCCCTATATAAGAGGCGACACAGGCAGGCTGGAATCCCTTGGATGGACGCACAGGCACACGCTCGAATCGGGACTGCTCGAAGAGATACAGGAAATCAGGGCGGAGATGAACGGTGAAAAGTGATTTCTGGCGGGGAAAACGGGTTTTCATAACCGGACACACCGGCTTCAAGGGACTGTGGCTCGCCAAGTGGCTGGATATGTCGGGCGCCGTAGTCACGGGTTACTCGCTGCCCCCCGACGAATACAGCCTGTACGAAAAAGTTTCCTTCGGCTCCGGATTCAGTGATAGCGAGGGCGACGTCAGAGACCTCGAAAGTTTAAAAAAAGCGATGCGGGCGGCAGAGCCCGAGATAGCGTTTCACTTGGCCGCGCAGGCAATCGTCGGAACCGCGTGGAAATATCCCGCTGAGACGTTCGCCACAAATGTGATGGGAACCGTCAATTTCCTCGAATCGATCCGCGAGACGCGAAGCGTCAAGGCCGCGATCGCGGTGACGAGCGACAAGGTGTACGAGAACGCGGAGACGGCGCGTCCGTATGACGAAACCGACCGGCTCGGCGGAGACGAACCTTACGCCGCCAGCAAGACTGGCGCCGAAATGGCGGTCATCGCCTACCGAAACGCGTATTTCAAGACGGGGCCGGAATGTTCGGCCGTTCGGGCGAGCAACGCCTACGGCGGCGGCGACCTCCATTACGACCGCCTCATTCCGCATCTGATAAAGGCGAAAGTCATCGGGGAAACCCCGGAGCTGCGCAGCCCCGACGCGGTGCGCCCTTGGCAGTACGTGCTCGACCTTCTGAACGGATACCTCGCTATTGCGGAGGCGATGTACGGCGGAAGCGGCTATTCGGAGTGCTGGAACTTCGGCCCGCCGAAGGACGAAATCTACCGCGTGGGGGATATATACAGGCTTATAATGAGCGGGAAATCGCTTCCAAAAACCGAGCGCGCTGAGTTTAACGAAAGCAATCTGCTGCTGCTCGACTCGTCGAAAAGCGAGTCCCGTCTGGGCTGGAAACCGAAAATTAAACTCGAAGACGGTTTAAACGCCGCGTATAATTTTTATCTCGGCATGTTCGGCGGCGAATCCGCGGGCAAACTCATGGAGAGAGACATCGCCTCATATACCGCGGGATTGCCGTAATCCGAAAGAAGAAGGAAATAAAAATGCGGAATAAAGAGACTGAAATCAAAAAATGCGAGGCTCTCGCGAACGCCATTCGTCAAGACGTCTTGCGGATGACATACGAAAAAAAAGCGGGATTCATAGGGACGTCGTTTTCATGCGCCGAAATTCTGGCTGTTATTTTCGGTTCGTTCATGAAATTCGACGTTCAAAACCCCGGGAACGATTCGAACGACGCTTTTATACTGAGCAAAGGGCACGGGGCGAGCGCGCTCTACGCCGTTCTCGCGGAAATCGGAGCGTTCGCGCGCGACAGGCTTTTCGCGGAGTTCAACACATCGGGATTCAACATGGGAGTCCACCCGAAAAGAGGTTCCCTGCCCGGCGTAATATCGTCGGGCGGCTCGCTGGGACAGGGATTGGGGCTCGCCTGCGGGCTAGCCTTATCGGCGGGGATGAAGGGCGTCGCAAAGAAAATTTTCGTCCTCCTTGGGGACGGCGAATGCAACGAAGGCGCGGTATGGGAGAGTTTCATGCTCGCGAACCGTTTCAATCTGGATAATATTCTGGCCGTCGTAGACCGGAACAAACTTCAGTCTTACGGACACGACCACGAGGTGCTGAACATGGGCGACATGGAAGCGAAGATAAAAAGTTTCGGCTGGAACGCGGCGACAGTGGACGGACACGACTGCGGTGAACTGTACGACGCGATTTCGTCCCTGCTGACGCGCCGGGACAAACCTTCGGCAATAATCGCCAATACGATAAAGGGCAAGGGCGTTTCGGTGTTCGAGGACAAAGTGCTGTGGCATTACAAATGGCCGGAGATCGAGCACATGGATACGGCTCTGAAGGAGTTGGGAGAGCGTCATGCGTAACGCGTTCGTGAATACGCTGCTCGACGCGGCCGAAACCGACCGGCGCGTGGCGTTGCTGATGGCCGAGGTCGGTTTTTCGGTGGTCGAGCCGTTCGAAAAAAAATTCCCGGCCCGTTTTTTCAACACGGGGATCGCGGAACAAAACCTGATACTGACGGCCGCCGGTATGGCTATGGACGGTATGAGGCCAGTGGCCTATTCGATGTCCTGTTTCCTGCCTTCGCGGGCGTTCGAACAGATAAAAGTGAGCGTGTGCTATCAAAACGCGCCTGTGACGATAGCGGCTATCGGAGCGGGGATGTCTTACGGCGAGATGGGGCCGACGCACCACGCCACGGAAGAAAGCGCGCTGATGCGCGCGCTGCCGAATCTGACCGTCATATTTCCGTCCGACGGCGCCGAGCTTTCCTCCGCGCTCAGATATTCCATAAACTCCAATTCCCCGGCATATATAAGTTTCCCGAAGGCCCCGTCGCCTAAGTTGCCCGCTCACGATTTCGAGAAGGGAAAAGCCGTTCGCTACAAAAAAGGCCGCGACGGCGCGATAATAGCCGTCGGAACGGCGGTTTCCGACGCGTTGGCGGCTTCCGGCGAATTGAGCGCCAAAGG
>JAISDQ010000245.1 GCA_031264605.1 Synergistaceae bacterium
ATGAAGATTCTCCTCACCAATGACGACGGGGTAATTTCACAGGGCATACAGATAATATCGCGGATGCTGTCCGAAAAAGGCTGGCTCGCGGCCGTCGTCGGCCCGGACAGAGAGAGAAGCGGCGCTGGCCGCTCGATAACCGTCGACCGCCCTGTGCGCGTCCGTCCGCTCGACCCCGGGATATTCGCCCCCGCGATACCGGCCTACTCGTGCGACGGTACGCCCACCGACTGTGTGAACGTCGGGCTGTCCTCGTTATTTCCGTCCGCCGATTGCGTGGTCTCGGGCATCAACCAGGGGCCCAACATGAGCGACGACGTCACGTACTCCGGCACGGTCTGCGCCGCCATGGAGGGCCTGACGCGCGGCCGCCAGTCGGTGGCCGTTTCGCTGTGCTCGAAAAACGGCGACAGCTTCCGTCACAATATGACCGCGGCGCTCGTCGCCATGGCGGTGCTCGAATACATCGAAAAAAATCCGCTGCCGGCCGGCGCGATGCTCAACGTGAACGTGCCCAACCTGCTGATAAAGAACGTGAAGGGCGTCAAGTTGACGCACCGCGGCAGGCGCTCCGGAGGGGGCGACGTTATCACGGTAAAAGACCCGCACGGCAACGACTCCTACTGGATTACCGGCGCCACGGGGTACGAATACGAGGAGGGCGGCGACGTGAGCGCCGTGAACGACGGCTACGTGTCGGTCACCCCAATACAGCTCGACATGACCCACTACGACCTCCTCGTCGATATGCGTTCCCGCGACGTCGACAGCAAACTGACCAGGACGCTGAAACTGGAGTCATAAAAACGGGGGCGCGGCCGTCAGTCGGTCATGCTCTCCCTCGGCGGCGAAATTATCCTCCGCTTCCCGTATCTCGGCAGCGCTATGCTCGTAGTCAGCCTGCCGTATTTCGCCAGTTCGTTCAGCAGTTCCTCCAGGAACTCGAGCGACGGGGCGTGCGCTTCGAGCAAAAAATCCGACGCGCCGGTCACCGACCAGCAGGCGGTTATCTCCGGGTTCCCGGCCAGCGCGTCGTTGATTATCTGGTCATGCGCGTTGCCCTCTGCGGAGACGCTGATCATGGCCGAGATGGCGTACCCCGCTTTTCTGGCGTCGATGTCGGCCCTGTATCCCGTTATTATGCCGTCGGCCTCCATGCGTTTGACGCGGGATTCGAATTCCGCTTCCGCGACGCCGAGTTTGGCCGCGAGTTCCCCGAAAGGCGTTCGCGCGTTGCGCTGAAGTTCTTCCAGAATCCTCCAGTCCGTGGCGTCAGGCAGTTTATTTTCCATACGATCATCCGCCTCCCTTTTCGTATCGGTTTATTATCTCAAAAAAATGGCGATTCGCGCGTTTTTATCGTAAAATAAAACGGCATTCGATGTCAGGCTGTAAAATATATCATGAATTGACGGAGCGCCGCTCGCCGCGGCCGCGACGCCGGCTGTTCCGGCGGAAAGACAGGGAGGGTTTGAGATGAAAATAGGCTGTCCGAGGGAGATAAAGAACAGGGAATACAGGGTCGGAATAACTCCGGCCGCCGCCGCGTCGTACGCGGGATGCGGGCACCGGGTGTTCGTCGAGCGCGGCGCCGGGATCGAATCGGGCTTCGAGGACGCGGAGTATACGGCCGCCGGAGCCTCGGTACTCGGTTCGGCGAGTGAAGTATGGGAGACGTGCGACATGATCGTCAAGGTGAAAGAGCCCCTGCCCGAAGAATTTCCGCTCATGAGGCCGCATCAGATAATTTTCACCTATTTCCACTTCGCGGCGAGCAGGGCGCTCACCGAGGCGTGCCTGAAATCAAAGGCCGCCTGCATTGCCTACGAACTGATCGAAGAGCCGTGGGGCCTGCCGCTGCTCCAGCCCATGAGCGAGGTGGCGGGCCGCATGTCCGTCCTGATGGGCGCGACCTACCTGGGCCGCAATTTCGGCGGCAGCGGCATCCTGCCGACGGGCGTCACCGGCGTTGGGCCGGCTAGGATACTAATAGTCGGCGGCGGCACGGTAGGGACCAACGCGGCCCGCATAGCGGCGGGGCTGGCGGCGATGGTGGTCATCACCGACGTCAGCTACAAGCGCCTCGAATACCTCTCGGAGATACTGCCCTTCAACTGCGTTTCCATATACAGCGACGAACACGCCATCGAGCGCGAGACAGCGAACGCCGACATAGTTATAGGCGCCGTGCTGATTCACGGCGGAGCCGCCGCGCCAAAGCTGATCAAGAGGGAGTACCTGCGTTCCATGCGCCCCGGTTCGGTCTTCGTGGACGTCGCGATCGATCAGGGCGGGCTTTCCGAGACGTCGCGGCCCACAAACCACGACAATCCGGTCTACGTTGAGGAGGGCGTGGTGCATTACTGCGTGGCCAACATGCCGGCGGCCTACTCGCGCACCTCCACGATGGCGCTGTCCAACGCGACGGTTCAATACGGGCTGCGAATAGCGAACCTCGGCGCGATTGAAGCCTGCCGCGGAAGCGAGGCGCTGGCCCGGGGGCTGGCGGTCTACAACGGCAGCCTGACGGTGGAACCGGTGGCTACGGCGTTCGGTTTGGAGAGCGTTTACGCCGACCCGGACGCCGTGATCAACAGTTAAAAAATTGACCGAACGTGAATTCGCCCGCGCCGTCCGCGAAGCGGGCGGCCGCGCTTTTATCGCGGGGGGATGGGTGCGCGACAGGCTTCGCGGCGTCAAGCCCCGCGACAGGGACTACGTGGTCACGGGCCTCGGCGAAGACGTTTTTGCCGCCGTCTTCGCCGGAGCGAAGCGTGTCGGGCGAGGTTTCCCGGTGTACCTGCTCGAAGTGGACGGCGCGCCGTGCGAGATCGCGTTCGCGCGGCGGGAAAGAAAGACCGGCCCCGGTTACCGCGGTTTCGAGATATCCGCGCGCCCCGACATCACGATAGAGGAAGATTTATACCGGCGCGACACCACGATTAACAGCATGGCGGAGTCGCTTGAAACGGGGGAACTCATCGACCCATGGGGAGGCGCGCGCGATATCGGACGCCGCGTCGTCCGGGCGACGTCCGACCACTTCGCGGATGACCCGGTACGCGCGCTTCGCGCCGCGCGCCACTCGGCTCAGTTCGGCTACGCGATAGAGCCGGGAACGGTTCGCGTGATGGAAAAATGCCGCGAGGAACTGGCGCTGGAGCCGGGCGAACGCCTCACAAACGAGCTGCGAATGGCGCTGG
>JAISDQ010000027.1 GCA_031264605.1 Synergistaceae bacterium
CAGGAGGAGATACTCGACGGCACATTCAAAGCCCGCGTTCAGTCGGCGCTCCGAACGACCGACTGCGGCTTTCTCACCGCCGACGGACGCGTTCAGATTCTGCTTCCCGAAACGCCGCAGGCCGGCGCGAAGACGCTTTTGAGCCGTATCACCACCCTGCCTCAAGATATATATGACGAAGAGATAAGAACGGCTGTGAATCCGAGAGTCAGCGGAGGATTATTCTTCTATAACGGCACGTCCCGCATGGAATACGGAATATTCTCGGCGGCTATCGAGGAATCGTTCGTCAAGAGCCGGAGCGAGGGCGAGACCGCGGCGAAGAACAGGGCAGCTTAGGGCGCTCCGAGGGTTTGTATATCGCGGTTGTCCCGGGTATCCGACGGAGTGGTAAATGTATTCGAAAATTTACGGGGCGTTGTTATAAACGGTTCTTCCTGATGTAAAATTTCTTGAAAATACAGATTTGAAACAATACCGTAAGTGGTATGGAAAACCATAACGGGCACAAGAAAATAGAGAAAACGCTGACATAGAACGCCCAAATTTCACAAATAATGAGTCGTGCCAGTTTTTTGAAAAACAACGAATATTTTGAAGGTATTTTTATGGGAAATTTATTGAAAATATAGACATGCGCCAGCACGGCAAGAGTCAGAGAAATCGGCAACGATAAAAAAGCGGCGCCGATCAACCCGAGAAAACTAATATCTGCTATGGATTCTTCTTCAATTTCATAAGGCGGTGAATCAGAAACCATAGAAACGGCTGTATAGGCAATAGCTATAATAAGAAAAAAACTGATCAAAAGCGCCGCAGCCTCACAAACAACGAACCGCGCCAGCTTACCGCCAAAAGATAAATACTTTGAAGGTATCTTTATGTTCATTTCGTGCCGCTCCCGACTCATCCGTTATCCGCCCCGCAAGCAGGGTTGCCGCCGATTTGCGCGCCTGTTATCGCCCCCCGAAGCCGACTGTGTTCGGAATATTGCGTGAAATCCATATCTCGCGCAGTTCATTCGCTAGGGTTTCGTCTATTTTTCCCGTCGCTTCCGAATCGGTTCTGATTTCGAAAGTCTTTACCGCCGCCTCGGTATTCCTGTCCTCTTTACCCGTAACGTCTCCGGCGTAATAACCCAGCAGTTTGAGGTATTTCTGAACGCGCCACACAACCGCCGCGCGGGCGTCTTTTTTGAGGTTTTCCGGCATTACCAGGGACATAGCCTCTTCCTCCGCCGAACGGACTATTTCGACCTTCGCCCCCGCCACCAAACTGACGGCCGAGTTCATGGCGCTCTCTTTGTATTCGATAGTGGACGCGAGGGCGTTGTATTCCTTCACTCTGATGTTATACCTGTCCAACACCGTTCCGTCCGAGACTATGGGCTCCCAAACGTCTAGGATTATCCGTTCGCGCAGCATCCAGGCGAGTTCCGGGGAGTCCATGAGACCGCTTTGGACCGGCTTGGCGTATTCCTCCTCATCCGCGGGCGCGGCAGAGGGCGTCGTGTTCAATGCGTATTCGGGATGTTCGGCATATTCGCGCGCCATCCTGAGTTCGTTCAGGAATATGGCCGCCGCCGATAACACGGCCAGAATTATCGCGTAAGCGAGGTATTTTTTCAGCGCGCCCATTCGCGGTTACAGCGACAGCGAGTACTTTTCGACCGGGGCGAACGCGTCCGTAAAGGCGGCTATTTTGGGCTCGAAAAAGTTAGTCCACCTGTGCGACAGAAGCGACGCCGTGTAATCGTCGCCGGCCGCGCGGTAAGGTTCGTTCTCGTTCGCCAGCGCCACTATCATGATATTCTGCCTGGCGCGGATCGAATTCGGAGACGTGGCCGGGTATATCATCACCGTGGGAAAAGCCGACGCGACGCTTGCGTATATCCCGCTGAAGAGTTCGCCGTCCAGCGAGGAAATTATATTGATGACGAACACCCCGTCGTCGGACATCATCGCCCTTATTTTAGCCATGCATTCGGCGGTGGTCATGTGAAACGGGATGTTATACGACGAACCGAAAACGTCCTCGAAAACGGCGTCGTATTTTCGCGCGCCCGCTTCGGATTCCCTGTTGACGAACATGCGGGCGTCCTCGTGAAAAATGCGCTGACCGGGCCTGTCCGTGAGATTGAAATATTTTCTCGCGACGTCGGTAATGCCCGGGTCGAGTTCCACCACGTCAACCGCGACGTCTGGCCTCGTCGCGCCGATATGTTTCGGCACGCAATAGCCGCCGCCCCCGAGCATGAGGATATTTTTGGCGTCCTGCTTGTAGGGGAAGGCACGGTCGGAGTATTTAGTGTAGTCGCTGTACAGATCGTCGGGTCTGTCCACGTACATCAGGGATTGAGCGCCCAAAGGGTCGGTCTGGAGGATTCTTATCCGAAGGTTGGTCCCGTTCGCGGCCCGCTCCATTATTTTTATGGTGTTATAGTGCGTTTCGACGGTTATTTCGCCGGATATTTCCGCGGTTTCCATGAATTTCGCCTCCCTTTCGATATCGGCCGATTCGAAATAAAATCCGCAGGCAGCGGCGAAAACCGCCGCGATCACGGGCAATACCGCTTTTCCGCCGCGCAGGATCAGGGCCACCAGCGCCAGCACAAAAGCCACCATAAACAGTATAGTTCCGGATGAAAAAAACGAGATCAGCACAAACCCGCCAAGAAATGTGCCGATTATGCTTCCCGCGGACGACAGGGCCGAGAACTTGCCGACAGTGCCGCCCGACGAGATGACGTTATTCATCGCCAGCCTCACGATGAAAGGCGACACCATGCCGAGCAGAACGCTTGGGACGGCAAAAAGGACGGCGGACGCCATGACCGAAGCGGCATAGACGTTCCTCACGCCCTCGGAAAGAGCGTCCAGGACAGGGGTGGCGATCGCCCCGACAATGGCCGTGACGAGCGCCGCCGCCAGTATGATATAGTACAGAATTTTCTTTTCGGGGCGTTTGTCGGCGACCCTTCCCCCAAGCCAATAGCCGAGCGTCAGGCTCACCATGATTATCCCTATGAGAGAAGTCCAGACGACGAGAGACGTCCCCATATAGGGAGCCATGACGCGCGATCCCGCCATTTCCAGCACCATGACGCAGGCCCCGCACAAAAATGACGCCGCGCTCAGCGCGCGTCCGTTTACGTTTTGAGAAACCATATAAAACCCTCCATTCGCGGTAACGCGTATATGAAATTCTAACCCGCCGCCCGGTTCACAGCGGATACTCGGCAATCGGCGAGTAAATGGCCCCCGCCGGCGAGAGGACGCTTTTCATGAGAATGAAACGGCCGCACGTCTCAGTCAGGGAAGGCGCTTTTTCGAGCGACGCCAGAAGCTCCGGAGGCGTCCGCCGCGCGCTTCCCGTCCCCCGCGCCCTCGCCAGGGTGACGTGAGGGTGAAAATCCCGCCGCTCCTCCTCGAAACCGGAGGCCGCCGCCGCTCTAT
>JAISDQ010000069.1 GCA_031264605.1 Synergistaceae bacterium
CTTCTCACGTGGCGGGCGATGACGTACTGGCTGGGCGGCATGGGCATAATCGCGCTGACGCTTGTCATGATGCCGTTCGCCGGCGCGAGCGGGTTCAAGATGTACAGCGCCGAGGCGCCGGGCATGATGCACGAAAAAATAACGCCCCGTCTTCGGCAGACCGCGCTCTATCTGTGGGGAATCTATTTCGCGTTCACCGCTGTTCTGACGCTTCTGCTGGCGCTCGGAGGGATGGGTTTTTTCGAGGCGCTGAACCACTCGATGGCGACCGTATCGACCGGGGGATTTTCCGCCGCTCCGAATGGAATGGCGTCGTTCGGAAACCCTTTTTGCGAATTTATTATCATCGTGTTTATGTACATATCGGGCGCGAACTTTGTGCTGCATTTTTACGCCATTAAAAACGGCACGCTCAAAAATTATTTCCGCGACCCGGAGTTTCGTTTTTACACGGTCGTCGTGGTGTTTTTGTCCGTTCTGGCGTCCCTCGACGTCTATTTCAACGGCGTCGGGATTTCGCTGCGCTCGGCCGTGCGGAACGGCTCCTTTCAGGTGGTCAGTTTCATCACCACCACGGGTTTCGTGTCGTCCGATTACGGTTTATGGCCCGCCTTCACGAGGACGCTGCTCTTCATATGCCTGTTTCCGGGGGGATGCGCCGCGTCCACGGCGGGGGGCATAAAACAGATTCGCGTGCTTGTGATGCTGAGACACATCAGACGTCAGATATCGCGCATGCTGAATCCCCGTTCGGTATTGGTTTTTCCGGTCGGCGACGGCGCGCTCGAACCGGCTGTGATGTCGTCATGCATGGCTTTCTTCGGGCTTTTTTTCATCGTCTACGCGCTCGGCGCGTTCGCCGTGAGCCTTTACGAGCCCGACCTGCTCACCGCGCTGTCGGGGGCGGCCTCGGCGCTGGGGAACGTAGGACCGGCGTTTGGGCGTCTCGGTCCGTCGTGTACCTTTTTGGGGCAGACATGGCAGGCGAAGTGGATTTTCTCGTTTTTGATGCTGTGCGGCAGGCTCGAGCTTTACACAGTCATCGCGCTGTTCTCGGGAACGTTCTGGCGCGAGGGTATAATGGAAGAATAAAAATCGGACGGGAGGCGTCCTGTTTGCGCATAGTGATTGTGGGAGCGGGTGAAGTGGGTTTCAGCGTGGCGCGCAGCCTCTCGCAGGACGGCAACGACGTCGTTGTGGTCGAGGAAAACCCGGAACGGGCGTCGAAGGCCGAGAACGAGCTGGACGCGTTGGTGGTGCGCGGCAACGGCGCGCGTCCCAATGTCCTGGAAAAGGCCGGAATAAAGCCGGGCGGCGAGGTGGAGATGCTCATAGCCTGTTCGAGCCGCGACGAGGTGAACATACTGGCCTGCTGGATAGCCAGAAAAATGGGCGTGGAGAGGGTCATTTCCCGCGCGGTCGGTCTCGAGTTTACCGACACCGACGCGTGGAGCCGCGAGCTGGGCATCGACAAGATGGTCTCCCCCGAGCGCAGTGTGGCGCGGGAGATAGAAAATCTTCTGGAAACCCAGGGCGCGGTATATTCGTCCGAATTTGACGAAAAAGCGGGCATGTACGCGTTCAAAGTGGAAGAAGACAGCCCCGCGTGCGGCACGACGCTGCTCGAACTCAGAAAGAAAAACCCGAATCTGGTGACGATCGTCGCGTTCGTCCGGCGGGGCGAGGAGGGATTCATCCCCAAGGCGATGGACGAACTCAAGGCGGGCGACCTGTGTTACTCGTTCTGCTACCTCGACCAGATACAGGAGATAGCGGAGCTGTATCAGTCGCACAAGTCGCGGAGGCTGAAACGCGTCATCATCGTAGGAGCGGGGAAGGTGGGCTTTCAGACGGCTTTCCTTCTTCACCTCAACCTCAAGGGCGTCGACGTCCGCATCATAGAGATCGACCGGGATAAATGCAGGCGCGTGGCCGGAGAGCTTCCGAAGGCGACCGTCCTTTGGGGCGACGGGGCGGACGAGGAACTGCTGACGCAGGAGGGAATAGAGAACGCCGGGGGGTTCGTGGCCGCGACCGATAACGACGAGGTCAACCTCGTGCTGGCTTCCCAGGCGAAAATGCTCGGCGCGAGAAAGAGCATAGCGGTCATACGGCGAAAAAGCTACATGAAACTGGTCGGGGCCATGCCGATAGACGCGATCGTGAGCAGGAACGACGCGCTGTCGTCGGTGCTGATAAGCGCGGTCCGTTATCCCGGAGGCGCGAGCACCCTGGCGCTCATCGACCAGATAGGAGCCGAAACGCTGCGGGTCTCGATACCCGACGACAGCCCAGCGATAGGCGTGGAGCTGAAAGACCTGCCGCTTCCTCCCGGCTCTCTTATCGGACTTGTGAAAAGAGGGAAGGAACAGGAGGAACTATTCATCCCGACGGGCAGATCGAGTCTCGCGGCTGGGGACAAGGCGGTGATTTTCTCCGCGCTCGACGCGGTAAACGCCGTTCTCGAAACTCTGGGGGTCAGCGTGGATTGAACTTTTTGCGTCCCGCGCGTTTCATCACGATAACGGTGGCCGGCGTATCGCTCTTCATGGTATTCCCGGCTTTATGGGCCGCCGTGAGCGGCGACGGCGGCGCCGCGCCGCTGTTTTACGCGCTGACCGCGGGGATGCTGTTCTCCGGACTGCTCTATTTTGTCTCGCGAAAATATTCCGTCGGAGATATGAACGCGCGCGAGGCCATTCTGTCGGTCGCCGCTTCATGGGTGCTCGCTTCGGTCATCACAGGGCTGCCATATTTTTTTTCGCGGGCGGCGGGCTCTTTTCTCGACGCGATGTTCGAAGGCGTTTCCGGCTTCACCACCACAGGGGCGTCGGTTATCGAAGACCTGGCGGCCGCGCCGCCGAGCATATTGTTGTGGCGAAGCGTTTCGCAGTGGCTGGGCGGCATAGGCGTAGCGGTCATGGCGCTGGCGGTTTTCCCCGTGTCGGGCGCCGGCATATGGCTTTACAGGGCCGAAGCGGCCGGCCCTTTTTATGAGCGCCTGACCCCACGAATCCAAGGAACCGCCGTCATTCTGGTCAAAACGTACCTTATTCTCACCTGCGCGCAAATCGCTATGCTGCTGTTAGGGGGACTGGGCGTTTTCGACGCTCTGACTCTCTCGTTCAGCACGGTTGCCACGGGAGGCTTTTCCCCTTATAGCGACAACGTCGGGCATTTTGCCGGGATATACGCGAAATGCGTGACGGCGGTCTTTCTTTTCCTATCGGCTTCCAATCTGACGTTTCTTTCTTCTCTTGTATCAAAGAAAAATCTTCGCGCGGCGAACGGAAACCCCGAGATGAAATTTTACGCGTTTATGCTGACCGTCTTCGGCGCGCTTATTTCCCTGCTGCTTTACATGGGCGGGGTATTCGGGTCCGTATGGGAATCTTTGGCCGAGGGGTTTTTTCACACCGTCAGCATGCTCTCGACCGGCGGTTTTTTCATCGTCGATTACAGCGAGTGGCCCGCTTCCGTCCGGATACTGACGCTCATGCTCATGTTCTGCGGGGGAGGGTCGATTTCGGCCGCCGGAGGGATGACTTGCGGCAGGGTTCTGACGGTGATCCGGCATATCGGCGCGGAATTCAAGCGCAGGCTGCATCCGAGAGCGATCGTGCCAACGCGCGCAGGCGATTCGCCGATGGACGAGGGCGTCGTATCGGCCTGTTTTGCTTACGTCACCGCGTACATAGCGATTTTCGCCGCGGCGATAGCCGTAGTGGGGTTTTTCGGACTCGATACGGCCGCGGCGTTTTCAGGCGTCGCGGCCGCGCTTGGGAACGTCGGCCCGGGGTTTGGGACGGCCGCTTTCGGCGCGTCTTTGCCGTCCGCCGTAAAGATGGCGTACATGTTCCTGATGCTTTGCGGGAGATTGGAAATTTTTACGCTTCTGGCCCTCTTTACCACGGATTTCTGGAGGAAATAGAGGCGGGGATCGCGCGATTCAGTAAGAGTTCCCTTTTAAGCCGAATGAAAGAGCGCAACGTTACGTGTTATTGCTTGCAAGGTTATCAAATTTTGAATATACATTGGCAAAAAGCCGGTTTTTGAAGCTGAACTTTGCGCGGAACTTGACAACGTAAAAGCCTGATAATAAAATAGCTTAAAGCGTTGTAGGTTTCATCAGAATCGCGTTTTGTTCGCCCGTTTATCCGCGAACAATATCTTTGAGCGTTTTTGAGGCATAAATAAGGGGGCATGCGGAATGCATTGGCTGAAGAACAGAAGTATCGGCGCAAAATTGGGCATACTGGCGGCGGTTCCCGTTATCATACTGACTGTCGTATCGGTGTTCAGTTACCACACGAGCAGTGTTGTTTCGGGTAATTTCGTAAAGTCTTTCGACGAGCAGGCCCTCCCCGCCTTTGAAGTCGGAAACGCGAAAGCCAACCTTCAGCTCACCCAGAAAGACATCCTGAAGATAATCCTCCAGGATGATGAGGAAAAAGAAAAATCTTATTTGGAAGATATGGAAAAGGGGCGCGCTTCTCAGGTAGAAATAATCCAAATGCTGACCAAGCTTGCCGATACTGACGAAAGCAAAAAGAATTTGGCCGATTTGGATGAAGTGGCGCCAAGATTGAGAAAACTTCAGGACGATATTGTGCATCTGAAGATGGAGCAAAATGACAAAGAAGCGGCTTACGATAAATTCTTCAACGAAATCGAACCGGTGTTCGCCGAATACTACGCGCTCCTAGACGTTATCGCGGGCGATCTGGTGCAAGAGGCCCATGATACGCAGGCGGCCAACGTGCTGTATTCCGCCCGGGCCTCCACGACAAACGTCGGAATCGCGATAGCCGCCGTCCTCATAACGATCCTTCTCGCCTTCACGGTGGCGAGGTTCATCACGAAGCCCATTTCCACAATGGAAGTGAATATCAAAAAATTCGCCGAGGGCGATCTCACCATCAACTATGACGTCACGGGAAGGGACGCGCTTTCGCGCATGGGGCGCGCCATCCTCGAAATGACCGCGAACCTGCGCGATGTGGTGCGTAAGGTGAAGGGCGCCAGCAACGAGATGTCGGAGTCGGCGCAGGACTTCTCGGCCATGGCCGAGGAGACCAACGCCTCAGTTGAGGAATTTCGCGCCAACATCGACGAGATGAGCGTGAGCTTGAGTAATTTGGCCGCCGCCAGCGAAGAAGTCAACGCTTCCGTCGAGGAAGTGGCGGCCGGAGCGCAGACTACCGCCGAGAAGGGAACGGATATAGCCCGCAAGGTAGAGACAGCGATGAACGCCGGGGAGAGCGGGGTCAACGCCGTCCGTAGCGTGGTGGAAGGCATTACGAGGGTCGCGTCTAGTTCGGCGGCGTCCACTTCGGCAGTCATGGAATTGGGCAACAGGGCCAAGCAGATACAGAACTTCGTCACTCAGATAGGCGGCATAGCCGGACAGACAAACCTGCTCGCGCTGAACGCCGCCATAGAGGCGGCGCGCGCGGGAGACGCCGGCAGAGGATTCGCGGTGGTCGCGGAGGAAGTCCGCAAGCTCGCCGAAGAGAGCAACGTCGCGGCTAAAAACATCGCCGATCTGGCGTCTCAGATATCCGCCGATCTCGACAAGATCGTGAACTACGCCGAGGCGAACACGCAGGACTCCGACAAAGCGAAAGACCTGGCCGCCCAGACGGAAGAAGCCATATCGAACATGATATCCAACCTGCGTGAGATAGCGTCCTCCACGCAGGATCTGGCGGCGGTCTCGGAGGAACAGGCGGCTTCGAGCGAGGAAATCGCCGAGGCCGTTCAGAACATGTCGACGAAGATAAACGACTCCTCGAACGCCAGCGAGAACATCAGAAACAGCTCCCAGGAAGTGGCGGCCGCGTCGGAGAGGGTTGCCACGCGTTCGGAGGGATTGGCGAACCTCGCGGGAATGTTGCAGGAGCAGCTCGCCTTCTTCGACATAGGCGACGAGACGGAACAGCCGGAGAAAAACGTTCTGAAGGCGCTGCCCGCGAAAGACGCCAAGAAGAAATAACGTTCAACGGCCATGCGTTCAAGAGTCCCCGCGTCCGTCAAGACGGAAAAGCGGGGACTCGTTTTTGATCGCGGTTCGGTATCGGCGCGAACCGAATTACGGGTAAATCAATTTCACCAGTGTCGCGGCTATTTTTTCCAATCCCCGCTCGTCATCTTCGCCGAAACGCCGTGCCGATGGGCTGTCTATGTCCAGAACTCCCAGCAAGCGTTCCTGCCTTATCAGAGGGACGACTATTTCCGACGACGAGACGGCGTCGCAGGCTATGTAATTGCCGCAGGTCTCGACTTCGTCCACGCGCACCGTTTTCATGCGCTCCGCGGCGGTCCCGCATACGCCCTTGCCGAGGCCGATTCTGGTGACGGCCGGCGTCCCCTGGAAGGGACCCAACGCCAGATATCCCCCCTGCAACAGGTAAAACCCGACCCAGCTGACGTCGTCCATGTGAGTTTTGAGCAGCGCTGAAACGTTGGCAAGACTTGGAATGGCGCTGTCGCGCGAATCGATCATCTTCTCGCACGCCTCGGCGAGACGTTCGTAGAACTCGTTTTTATCTTTGAATTCACCTATTTGGACTATCATTTTTTTCTCCCTTTTTACACAAACAACTGCCGCCGTTATATTCGCACGGTAATTTCAGTACCTTCCCCCGGAGCGGACCTGATTTCAAATTCTCCGCCCAGAAGTTCCACCCTGCGCCTCATGCCCGCGAGCCCCCTTTGTCCTTTTTGCACGAGCGTGTCCGGCGTCTCCGCTTCCGGGACAAATCCTGACCCGTTATCGGATATTATAAACTCTACGGATTTCCCTCCGCGATATCGGGACGCCGAGACGCTTACGGTATCAGCGCTGCCGTGCCTGACCGCGTTCGAGACGGCTTCCTGAAATATTCGAAAAAGCGCGAGCGTCGTCTCCCGCGATACTTCGAGTTCAGTATCGACGGCAACGTTTACCGTGATGGAATGTTGGCGTTCGAAGCGATTGGAGGCCTCCTCCAGGCACGAGGCGAGCCCCAGCGAAACCCACGGGGGTACGAGAGAATCACAGATATCGCGCAAATCCTCCACTAGATTCTGCGCTATGTCCTCCGAGTCGCCGAGCAGTCTCGCGGCGTCGGACGAAAACCCGCAAGAGGCGATGTTGAGCATCTGTATCCGCTGAATGAGGGCCGATACAACCTGAATTGGGCCGTCGTGTATGTCCTGCGCTATGCGTCCGCGTTCGTCCTCCTGGGCCTTGATGATATCCCCCACGTACCTTTTTTCAAGGGATTCCTTGTCTATCATCCGGCACGCCAGGTCAGTCACGGCTTTTTTGAGCGATGAAATCTCCTCGACCCGCAATTTGCCAAATATGCCGTTTGTGCCGAATTCGGGCGTCTCAGTTCCCCATTTAGTGGTTTCCACCTGGGATGACAGCGCCTGAAGAGGCTTTATCACGGAACCTCGCAGCAGAAAGAGCCCCACGAGGCATATCAGCATTCCGAGGATTCCGGCAAAGGCGAGCTTCATCATGTTGAAGTCGTTCCTGCCCATCCAACTGAGCATGGTGACGGCCGCCACGGCGTACACCATCCGGTTCCGGGTGGCGGAGATATGGGCCACGTAGCTGACGCGGTTTTCGCCGAACTTGAAGTTGCCCACGATAGTGCCGTTATCGGCGGCGCGCCCCGACGTCTCGGCCATGGTTCCGGAGAATATGGTGGCGAGGACGTCCGCGTTCTCGGAGGAGGAAATGACTTTCCCGCGCGAGGTGACGTAGGCCACCATCCCGGGTATGAACTTGTCCCTCCGCGCTGACGCGTTTCTGCCGCTCGCGTCCTTGAAAGGGACTTTTTCGCCGCTTATCAGCCTGTTGTAACCGTTGTCGGCGACGAGCGAGAGGAAAGTGGTAATCTGCGTGGGCCTGCCGTCGTTCCAGCGGTCCGACGCATAGTCGGCGAGACTCTGGACATAGCGCCCCGCCATGTCGGTAGTGGATTTTTTTTGGGACGTGAAAGTCGTAGCCGACTCGAAAAGGACGAGCAGTATCGGCAACAGTATTATTATAAATAGGACAGTTAAAAGTTTTCTTCTGATGAGCAAAGTTTAGCCGTCCCCGTCGAGCGAAGTTCCTTCCAGAAGTTCGTCGACCGTTATTATGCCGTACTTGAGGGCGACCAATAGCGCCTCGCTCTTTCCCCGGCATCCGAACTTCGCGTAAACCGACGTGAGGTGCGCCTGCACGGTGCGCTCCGTGATACATAGCATGGACGCTATTTCCCTGATGGAAAATCCTTTCGTGGTGACGAGCAGAACCTCGCGTTCCCTCGCCGACAGAGGTTCCGGTATCGTCTGCCTGTCCGATAGAGTTCCCGCCACGCGCGAATCGAGGTAAAACCCGCCGCTCATCACCTGTTTTATCGCCACTTCCAGTTCTCTGACGGCGGTGGTCTTGAGGACGAATCCCGAAGCGCCCGCCCGCAGGGACGCCATGACATAAGGCTGAGCGTTGAACGACGTGAGCATTATCACTCGCGTCGGCAGCCCTTCGTCCTTGATTTTTTGCGCGACGGATATTCCCGATTCCCCGGGCATTTGTATGTCGAGGAGAGCGATGTCCGGGCGCAGTTCCCGGATGGCTTTCCAAGCGGACGGCCCGTCGTCCACTTCGCCCGTGAGCGTGAAGTTATCGTTTTTTCTTATCCACTCGGCGAGCCCGGAGCGGGTGAGCGGATGGTCGTCCGCTATCACGATGGTGACCGGCATTTTAATCTCCCCGTTCTCATAGACGTTTATACTATGTTACATCTTCGGGGGCTCTCGCGGCAACGTACATTTATACAAGATTTCCGCGCCGCGCATATAAGCTGAATAATATTGCTAAAAATTCAAATTTCATTTTACTTTACAATTATAAAGGATATTGGGACTTAAATGGCATATAAGCGCATGATGATGCGTATAGCATACGTTATTGTCAATTTTTACATACTTAAAGAGATTTTTTAGGGTATGAAAATATCTAAAAGAAAGCGTTGACAGAAGCGTGAAAGACTAATATACTTCCGCTTGCTCTCTTGAGCACGGCACCTTGACACCTCCTCCCAAGAGGACGGAGGCTATACGGAGCGAAAACAAAATACCATTAAATGTTAGGGCAATTAGCAATTTTTGTTTGAGCTAAAAGACTGATTGTTTTTAAGCCAAACGTTTGGTTTTCCGTATTCATTCGATTACGGTAGGCCAATAACAAGCAAGCCAAGGAGAGTTTGATCCTGGCTCAGGATGAACGCTGGCGGCGTGCTTAACACATGCAAGTCGGACGGGGTTATGTGGAGCCTTTTCGAGTAGTTTACTATGAGGGAGAGGAAGCGTAACTTAGTGGCGGACGGGTGAGTAACGCGTGAGGACCTGTCCATAGCAGGGGGACAACAGCTGGAAACGGCTGCTAATACCGCGTATGCGCGGCGAAAG
>JAISDQ010000106.1 GCA_031264605.1 Synergistaceae bacterium
TTCATTATTATGTCAAAAGCTTCGGGGGGCGAAACGGCTTTCCTGTATATCCGTTCGGTGAGACAGGCGTCAAATACGTTGGCGACTGACAGCAATCTCGAAATTATCGGTATCTCTTCGCCCACGAGCCCATAGGGATATCCCGTGCCGTCGTATCTCTCGTGGTGACCTTCCGCCGCGATCGCGGCGTATTTCAGATAATGCTGGGTAGGCGCGCGTTCGTATATATCGAGCAGCACCTTGGCTCCGATGACTGTGTGCTGTTTTATCTCATTGTATTCCTCTTTGGTGAGTGGGGCGGGTTTCAGAAGGATTACGTCGGATATGCCGATCTTGCCGATGTCGTGAAAAGTGACCGCGCGCGTCATCAGTTCGACCGAATCCTCGGTGACGTCATCCGGGAAAATGCCCCGTTTCAGGAGTTCAAGCCCCAGTACCTTGACGTACTCGCTCGTCCGCAGGACATGCCCTCCGGTATTGTCGCTCTTGCATTCGACCAGGTCGGCGAACGACAGCACTATGCTGTCCTCCAGTTCTTTTATGGTGCGTTCCAGGTCGGTTTGGTAATCGTTCAGCTTGAGGTGCAGATCTATCCTGTGGAGAAGAATATTCTTTTCCACAGGCTTGGTGATGTAATCCACCGCTCCGGACTCCAAGCCGCGTATTTCGGTCTGGACGTCATAATTGCCGGTTATGAAAATGACCGGTATCCGGTTCAAGTCATGGTCTCTTTTCAACGCCGCGTTGGTCTCGAAACCGTCCATACCGGGCATTTCCACATCGAGCAGTACCAGGTCGGGGCGGATTTGATCGCATATTTTAAGGGCTTGAGACCCGGATTTCGAAAGTGAAATCCGGTAATTTCCCGAGAGCTGCGCGCCTATCTGCTTCAAACTCGCCATGTTGTCATCGACAACGAGTATCTTTTTCATCGTGAACACACCTTGTTTTTCATGAAAATCTCACTTGACAAATATTTTATACCTATAACCGGCAAAGTCAAAATAAGCGCGGCAAAACTTCGGAGTGGAACCTTACGATTCCGCCCCGAGGCCGAGATTTTGATCCTGTGATCTGAGTACGGCTAGAGAAACGAATAAAACCAGCGCGCCGCGTCTTTCAATTCTTTTTCGAGCGGCTGGGAGTTTGAAACAATCATGCGGTTCGCGGCTTCCCCGCGGACGAAATTTTCGGCGGAGAGGCAGGACGAGGCGCGTATTATGGCGAAAGCGTCCCGCGTGACCGACGCCGGACGGACTTCGGCGTTCGATGAAACACCGCGGCGCGCGCTTTGCGCGCAGGTATCGCATAGGAAACCCGCGGGGCTTGCCGATACCGGATTTCCGCTCGCCTCCGCAAGCGGCGAGCCGCACTCGGGGCATAGGTCGAGCGACGGGGCGACGCCCCACAAGTTCGCCCACCTCCAGACAAATCTGATGTCCAACAGCAATGGGCTCAAATTACGCGACAAGTTTTTCATGCTTCCCCAAAGCAGCGAAATCAGAGCGTCCTCCCCGTGGCCGGGCATCATGCGCTTCGACAATTCCTTATGCCACCGGGCGGCGCACATCAGCGCGGCCGCGGAAGAACGGAGCGGCAGAAAATCCTCGGCTATTTCGACGTTTTTAAGATATAACGATCTCGGGCTCTGATACAGAAGAAAACTTCCCCATGTGAAAGGCTCTATGCCGCCCCTGAAACGCCCTCCCCCTCCGGGAGCCGAGACCCACACCGCGCCAATGCCGCGCAGAAAAAGCATACATCGGCTCGATTTCGGGGACTCTTCGCGCCTCAGCAAGACCGCGCCTTCCGCCCTATGATCGCCGTGAGGCAGGCGATCCTCCGGGAAAGGGACTACCGCGTGTAACCTGCCGTTCGCATTCCCTCGTTCGATTTTCTCCACTTCGGCCTGACTTTCACCCACAGTTCTAGCGTGACCGGCCATCCAAAACGCCGCTCCATTTCGCGCTTCGACTCTGTTTTGATTTTTTTCAGCATCTTGCCGCCCTGTCCTATGAGTATGCCCTTCTGTCCCTGGCGCTCTACTATGATATCAGCCCTTATCGACGCGCGTTTCATATCGGGATATTCGTCGGGGCTCTTGAATTCCTCTACGGAGACCGCCGTGCTGTGCGGAACTTCATGTTCGGCCGCTTCGAAGACGCGCTCCCTTATTATCTCAGCGGCAAGAAAGCGCTCGGTAGCGTCCATCAGCACGTCGCCGTCGTATATCGCGCCGCCTTCGGGGAGATATTTCGCCAATTCGTCCCCCAGTTCGCCGATGTTCGTCCCTTCGAGCGCGGAAACGGGAACCACTGACGACGGTTTCAATCTCGCCTGAAACGTTTCGAGGTATTTCCAGAAATCTTCCTTGTCGCGCAGTTTGTCGATTTTATTTGCCGCCAGGATGAGCGGCACGCCCAATCGCGCGATTCGCGCCGATATCTCGCAAACCGAATCGTCGAGGTTCTTTGTGATGTCCGCTACAAGACACACGGCGTCCACGGCGCCAAGCGCTTTTTCTATCTCTCCCGCCATGAACTCGCCGAAGGCGTATCTCGGCTTGTGCACGCCGGGCGTATCCACGACGACTATCTGATATTCGCCGGTCGTCAATACGCAACGTACCGCGTTTCTGGTGGTCTGCGGCTTGTCCGACACGGCGGCGACTTTCTCTCCCAGGAGGGCGTTTATGATGGACGATTTCCCCGCGTTGGGAGAACCTATCAGGGTCACATACCCCGCTCTGTAAACCGGAGTCTCACTCGCCGCGTTCATCCGAAATTTCTTCCCCGCCGGAAGCCTGTTCCACGCGGACCTGCAAAATCCTGTGTTCCACGACCTCCACGGCGGTTATCTTCCACGGCCCGTAACGCACGGGCTCGCCCTGCTTCGGAAAATTGCCCTTTATTGACAATAACATTCCCGCGACCGTATCGACGTCCTCGAACTCGAACGGATATCCCAGTATATCGGACAGTTCGTCGAGGTTGACGTTGCCCTGCACGAGGTAGACCCCCTCCCGCTCTTCCAAAACGTCGGGCGTCTCGTCGTCGTATTCATCCTGTATGTCGCCGACTATCTCCTCAAGAAGATCCTCCAACGTGATGAGGCCAGCCGTGCCGCCGTACTCGTCGACCACTATCGCGATGTGCGTTTTCGATTTTTTCATGAGTTCGAAGGCCTCGTCGGTCTTTATCGTCTCGGGGACGAAAAGCGGCTTACGCGTCACCGACGATATATCCACTGTCAAATCGCCTTTGGAGAGGGGGCTCAGAAGGTCTTTCGCGTAAAGCACCCCGATAATTTTATCGAGTTCCTTTTCGTATACAGGCACGCGCGAATGCCCGCTCTCGACGAAAACGCCCGAGGCCTCCTCTACCGTGGTATCGGACGAGAACGCCGCCATATCGGTGCGCGGCACCATTATCTCGGAGACGCGCGTCTCCTCGAAAGCTATGACGCCGCTTATCATCTTGCGTTCGTCCTCCTCGATCGCGCCCGACTCTCCGCTCTCGTTGACGATCACCTCGAAATCCTCGCGCGTCACGAAGTAGTTGTACGTGTCGAGTTTGAGGCCGAATATGCCGCCGATGTACCGGACGCATCGCTGTACCACGAAAATGATCGGGCTCAATATCACGCTGAAAAACCGAAGCGGAAAGAGCGTATGAGATACAATGGATTCCTTGTACGCTATGGCGATGTTTTTGGGAAGTATCTCGCAGAATATCACGACCACGGTCGCCATCACGGCTACGGCTATTAACGGACCCTTCTGGGAACCTGAAATTTTTGTGAACATGACCGTAGCGACCGAACTCGCCGCTATATTGACGACGTTATTGCCCACAAGCGTCGTCGAAAGAGCGCGCTGCACGTTCGACGCGAGCCACGAGAAACTTTTTTTGCGCTCCGGATGCGCGTTTTCCATCACTTTCAGTTTCACTTTTCCAGCCGCCGTTATCGCGGTCTCCGCCGCGCTGAAAAAGAAGGAAAAAATTAAAAACAACAACAGCAGGCCTAAATCGCCTGCTAACTCGGGATCCACTATGACATCAATCCTCCCTTGAACCCACGCGTAAAAATATGCGGACGACCGTACGTTCCTGCAAGTCCCACATAGCGGCCGCGCCTTCCTCGTCCCCATGGTCGAAGCCGACGAGATGTAACGCCCCGTGGACGACCATGCGCGCCATTTCATTATTATAGCCTATATTTGCCTCCGCCGCGCCCCGGCGCACGAAGTCGGGCGATATCACCACGTCCCCCAGCGGAAGCGAACGCCACCCCTCCGGGGGGCGGAACCCGCCTTCCTCCTCCCACAAAGGGAACGACAGTACGTCGGTTGATTCGTCGATATCCCTGTAGAGAAAATTCAGGCGTTTCATCTCGTCCTCCGGGACGCACGAGAGCGCCACGGTGACGAGTTCATAGCCCTCGAGAAGCGGCGACAGGGCAAGGCCAATTTCGTCCCCCACAATATCGCGCGGCAGCGGAAAATCTCCGTCCGCGTCTCCGCTCAATTCTATTTCGAGCTTCATGTCTCGCTGGCGCGCTCCGTGCCATCCGGTTCCTTCGGGATATTTTCCTGAACGGGCGCGGCGGAGACGGGGGGAATACTTTTTTCTTCCGCCTTCAGCGGTTTTATCTCCCTCGTGTGGTACATGGACATAAGAGCGTCAACCATGGCGTTTTTTATCGCGTTGATGTCCTTCAGCGTGAAGTCGACGTCCACAAATTGTCCGCTCATTATCTTGGAGTTAACCACGTCGTTCACGAGTTTTTCGATGTCGGCCCGCCCTTCCAGGGGACTTTTCAGTCCCTTCAGCGCCGCGTCGGCGGAATCGGCGAGCATCAGCAGCGCGGTTTCCGGGCTCTGCGGCG
>JAISDQ010000112.1 GCA_031264605.1 Synergistaceae bacterium
CTGATCGCTATTGCTCTCGACAGCCTTCTCCTCATCGACGCCAGGGCGTCTTCGTCGGACGAGAATTTCGGCTCCAGTTTCGACATACGCTCCTCTACGGTCATGATAGTTGTTCCGACGGTCATCTTGTCGGAGAGATAGAGCAATTCATTTTCGCCTATTTTACCCGATTCGGGAAGGTCTTTGTGAGACGCCACGACATCGGCCACAGCGCACATACCTCTTCGGCGGAGGATGCGCGCGCCTTCGGCCTCGTGGTTGTTACGGCCTTTCGCGATATCGTGCAGCAGGGAGGCCGAGGCCAGAAGGCGGCGGTCGATCTCGTGTCCAGCCGCGATCAGGGCGGCGGCGATCGCGTCGGCGGTTTTCGCCGCGACACGCGCGTGACGCGCCGCGCAGTCGGGAGTTCCTTCGACGCGGAGTATCTCGTCGCATTCTTCCTCATCGGGGAAAAATTCGGTCTTTGCGTAAGCAAGCAAGCGTTCGTAGTCCTCCGGCGTGTCCATGTCGAGCGTGACCGAACGGTCGCCGGTCGGGATTTCCGCGCGCGAGTGCGGGCAACGCGCCAGAAAACCGCCCAGCCCCCCCTCTCCCGTCCACGAGAGTATGCCTTCGGCGAGCGTGGACGATATCAGCGGAGGATGCGCGCGCTCCCCCAGAAAAGTCGGATACACGGCGTCGGCGCGAGTCTCCGTCCGCGCTTCCATCAAGGAGCGGTACGTATGGGGCTTTACCAACGGAATATCGGCCGGAAGAAGGAAAAACGCCTCCGTCCCGTGCGGCAGCGCCTTTACGCCGGCGGATACGCTGCTGAACATTCCCGATTTATAATCCGGGTTGTCGACCGCGCCGATTCCGAGGCGGCGCGCCTCTTCGGCGATTTGTTCCCCGTCGTGCCCTGTCACGGCCATTATCTCGCGTATCCCGGCGGAGCGCATTCTGATGACCGCCGTTTCCAGCGCCGAAATCCCCGATATCGGCAGAAGCGGTTTGCGGCGCCCCATGCGGCTGGCCAAGCCTCCGGCCAGTATGACGGCCGATATTTCCGACGCCGCGCCGCTCATGGGAATGGCGTCACGAAAACGCGCATTCCGGCCAGTGGCAGGGCTCGCATCCCTCGCAAAGCCCCCCTACGCCCCACGAACGGACATGGGGCGCTGGGTCGACTCCGGCGAACACGAAGGGCAGAAGACGGTCGAGCGACGTGCGCTCGTCGTGCACCACGCAGGCGGGAGCGCCGATTATGTTTGCCGCGCGTCCGTTTCTTGTCGCCGCGCCCATCATCAGCATCGCGCCCGGCAGCGTCGGAACGCCGCGAAACGCTATCGCGTCCGCCGCGGCGGCGATCCCGCCGGGCGTTCGGTCGTCGGCGTCGACGCTCATGCCGCCGGTACATACCACCAGCTCCGCGCCTTCGTCGATGAAAGCCCTTATCGCGTCAGCTATCAGGGATGGGTCGTCGGTGCAAAACCTGCGTCCCATGAGGGTTCCGCCGAAAGGTTCCAGTTTTCGGGTGAATTTATCCATAAAGGTGTCCTCGACGCGTCCCTCCGCTATTTCCCTGCCGGTCGTCACAAGCCCCGCCTTGAGCGGCGCGAAAGGCTTCACGTCGATTCCGGACGCGGACGCGACGGCTTTATCGACGCGCCCGCGCGGCATCGCGAGCGGCCTTATCCTGAATCCCGCCACAGGCTGTCCCGCGCGCACCTGCCTGAAAGGGGGCATCGTCGCGAGAACCCAGTCCGTATCCTCGTTCACCCGCCCGACCATCGCGGCGTCGTAACACAAAAAACCGTCGACTCCGGCCTTGAGGGTTATCCTGCCCTCGCTCGGCGGAGCGGGCACGCAATTCAAGCCGCGTAAAGCGCCGCACAGCGCCTCCGCCGCGTCGTCCTCGTGAACTTCGTCCGGCTCCAGTTCCAGCACCGTCAGGTGCTCGCGCCCCATCTCGCGCAGCACGGGCAGATCGGCCTCGGTTATTATCCGCCCTTTTTTGAAACGCGCCCCCTTCGTGTGCGAGCGCGCGTCAATCTTGGTGAGGTCGTGCGCGAGAGGGCGGCCCACCGCTTCATCGAGCGCTATTTCCGTTATCTTCATCTCTGTCTCCCCATGTCCCCGGCATTACCACGGCTGCGCCGGTCAGCTTTTGAGGGGCATCACGTCCTCCGGTTTTATGCGCACGTATATTTCGTCCCCGGCGCGGAGATCGGCCGCTTCCTCGCGCGGCATCTCCATGCGGATGCGGGAAAAATCCCCGTCCGACGGCGCGCCGAGGGGGATTACATTCACTATAGTGCCGAAAACGTCCCTCGTCACCCGCTCTATCCGGCAGGCAAACACGTTCGTTCCGGTTTTCGCGTCGGATTTTCGGACGTAGTGCGACCGCACCCCTATGTATTCGGTTTCCGGGCCGAAACGCAGCGCGCATTCCAGTTCCGCGCCCCAGTCGAGCGCGCGAATCCCGCGCGGCGATATCCCGGCCCGCGAGTAGTTCTTGCAGCCCGACAAAAGGCAGGACGCCAGCGTGTCGGGCGACTCGAAAAGATCGTCTATCGAGCGCACGGGCTCCGTCCGTCCCGCGTTCATCACGCAGACGTGAGAGCACATGCGGTAAACCTCGTCCCTGTTATGGGAGACATAAAGCGTCACTCCCCCGAATTCCGACGCCACGCGCGACAGCTCTCCCTCCAATTGCCACCTGAGGTAACTGTCGAGCGCCGACAGCGGCTCGTCGAGCATAAGAACGGAAGGCCCGCGCGCCATTATACACGCGAGCGCCGCTCTTTGCCGCTGACCGCCGGACATGTTTTCGGGATAGTGATTCTCCAAACCTTCGAGGTGAAATTTTTTGACTAGAGAGGCCGCCGAAGGGGCGTCGTCCCTGTCCTTGCGCGCTTTGAGCACCGCCGTGATATTGCGCGCGAGCGTCATATTCGGAAACAGCGCGCAGTTTTGGAAGAGCAGGCCCACCCCGCGAACCTGCGGCGGCAGGTCGATTTTCCGCCGCGAATCGAAAAACACCCGGCCGCCGTAGGATATTATCCCCTCGTCGGGCCGGACGACCCCGGCTATGCACTTGAGCGTCATGCTCTTCCCGCAGCCGGAAGCGCCGAGAAGCCCCATTACGCCGGGAGCGGCCTCGAATTCCGCGTCGAGGCGAAACTTTCCGGCCCGGTACCGTATATCGACGTAAAGCGACATCAGACCGTGACGGACCTCTTGCCGGTTTCCAGCATATTGACCGAGATCAGCACGACGAACGAGATCGCGAGGTTCACGAACACCCATTTATACGCGAGCGAGTCGCTGCCCTCGCGCCACAGTTGGTAGACGGTCGTGGAGATGGTGGCCGTCCTTCCCGGGATATATCCGGTGACCATGGTCGTCGCCCCGTACTCGCCCAGCGCGCGCGCGAAGGCGAGCACCGTGCCCGACAGAATCCCCTGCTTGCAGTTGGGCAGGCGCACGTGCCAGAACAGATACGTATCCGACAGCCCGAGAGTCTGGCCGGAGTACTGCAGATCCATGTCGAACGCCTCGAAAGCGCCGCGCACCGTCCGGTACATCAGCGGAAACGTGACGATGGTGGTGGCGAATATCGCCGAATACCACGTCATGGTCATCTTGAAGCCGAACACGGACAAAACCCGCGAACCGACGGGGCCCAGCGGCCCTATGGTCTTGAGGAGAAAAAAGCCGACGACGGTGGGGGGAAGCACCATAGGAAGCGTAAGGACGCAATCGCACGCTCCTTTTACGGCCCTGGGGGCGAAAGAAACGTAATAAGCCGCGAGGATACCGGCAAAAAACGTGATGAAAGTCGATATCCCCGCGACGCGCACTGAATTCCAAAGCGGAAACAGATCCATCCCGCGCGCCGCCTCAGGCGGAAACTAGGCGCGCCGGGCAAAAAACGCGGACAATCATTCCCCTCCGGGAATGGAGAAACCTATCCTCTTGAACACGGCCGACGCCTCGCCGCCCTTCAGAAACTCCGCGAAGGCTCGCGCCGCGTCCTTGTCGGCCGCGCGGTTCAAAACAGCCGCCGGGTACACTATCGGCGCGTGCGTGCCCTCGGGAGCGCCGGCCGCGACTTCGACCTCCGACGAAGTCGCGGCGTCGGTGCCGTAAACCACCCCGCAGTCCACCGCGCCCGCCGCCACCTGAGCCAGCACTTCCTTCACGTTGCTGGCGAAACTTATCTTCCTCGCCTCGTTGATGGCGTCCCAGAACCCCAGGCTCTTGAATATCTGCTCGGAGTACTGGCCCACCGGCACATCGGAATTGCCCAGCGCGATCAAAAATACCTTGTCGGTGCCGACGTCGTTGAAGTCCGACAGCCTCTTCGGGTTGTTCCCCTTCGGCACGATCAGCACTACTTTGTTCGAAACGATGTCAAAACGCGTTCCGGGCTCCACGAAGTCGAGCTTTTCGGTGTTGACCGCTGGGTCGGCCGAGATGTCGATCTGATCCATCTGCCTCTGTCCGGCGGAGATGAATATGTCGCAGTCGGCCCCTTCCTGAATCTGCGTCTTCAGCGTGCCGCTCGAATCGAAGTTATAAACTATCTTTACGTCCGGCGCGGCTTTCCCGTACAGCCCGGCTATCTCGTTCATCGACTCCGTCATGCTCGCCGCGGCGAAAACAGTGAGCGTTTTCTCAGCGAAAGCCGACGGCGCCGACGCGAACAGTACGGCCAGAACTCCGAGTAAAATAAAAACGCGACGTGAATGTTTCACACCAACCGCCTCCAATATATAATTTTGAACCGCAGTTTCATAACTAAATTATATTCGAGGCGGCGCTTTTGTGCAACGTGATTGCGGAATCCTGCGGAAATATAGACGATGAACGTTTTCTTTCGTTTTGTTGATTTTTTCCGGTTTGTATTCTAAAATAAGCCTGTTCAAATTGTCACAACAGGGCGGAAATAGTTTCGTTATATTACGATGGCATTTGTTTGCTTATGAACCAATCGCTTGCGATCTGTATCCGACCGGCCCGATTGCGCCGCGGCCGCCTGATGGAGCCGGTGTGGGATTTCAGATAAAAACTCAATAAACAAGGAGAGGTTGTCATGAAAAAATGTATCGCGCTGTGGCTGTTTGTCGTATTTGTCGTCGCTTTAATACCCGCCTGCTCATTCGGCGCGGATCTGCCAAAGGTCAGGATCGGATGGGCTCCGCCGAACATTACAGGGGTATTCAAAACGGCCACTGATTTCATGGAAAAAGCCGCGTTGGACGCCAAATCGGCCGGAATCGACGTAGAAATAATCACGAGGGCGGAACCGGACGAAACTCAGGTTCAAAACCAGGTCAACGCGCTCGAAAATCTCGTTCAGCTGCAAGTCGACTGCATAATTTGTTCGCCGGGCGACGCGGAGGCGATCAAACCAGCTCTTCAGACAGCCACGGACGCCGGCATACCCATAATACTCGTAAACATGCTGGAACCGCAGGAAGGCATAACCGCGGCTTCTTACATCGGTTTCGACAACCAGATGGCCGGGACGGTTTCGGGTTACGCCCTTCTCGACGCGCTGGGAGGCCCCGGAGTCCTGGGCGAAGGCGAGAAAGCGGACGTGTCTAGGGACGACTATCTCGATCTGGCCAAATGGAGCGAAATTTACGCTAATTTCGACTATTCCAGCATCAAGGATAAAAAAGTCGCCGTCATAGAGGGCATAGCCGGCAATTTCTACTCCAACGCGAGGCTGAAGGGTTTTCACGAGGTGGTGGACAAAGCGGCCGGCATCAAGATTGTCGCCACTCTCCCCGCCGATTGGGACAGACAGAAAGGCATAGCCGCCACTGAAAATATCCTCCAGTCCAACGCGGAGCTGGACGCCATCTGGTCCGCCTCCAACGAAATGGGAATAGGTTCCAGCATAGCCTGCGAAAACCTCGGGCGCTCCGGAATAATACTCACCACCAACGACGGCACTCCCGAGAGCATCGACATGATCCGGGAGGGCAAACTCATGGCCGAGACCTGGCACGGATTCCCCGAGTGGGGCTGGTACGGCACCTATTTCGCCGTGCAGCTCGCGTACGGGCAGGGCGCGGATGTGCCGCCGACCTTCGACGTGCGCCCCCGAATCGCGTACAGGGACAATGTGGACAATTTCTACCCGAATACCAAGCTCGAAAACCTCGACTGGGCGTCCGTCATAGCGAAATACGGGCAGAAGTAAGGCGGATTTACAGATCGTCTGCGTTAAGCGGGGCCGGTTGCAGAAATGCAACCGCCCTTTTTTGAAAGGAAGTAACGTATGGTCGCACCTTTACTTGAAATGAAGGATATAGACAAACGTTTCGGCGCTACTCACGCGCTCGAAAAAGTGAGCCTCGACATCGTTCCCGGAGAGGTTCATATGCTGTTGGGCGAAAATGGCGCGGGGAAATCCACGCTGATGAAGATACTCGCCGGTTCCCTGCGCGCCGACAGCGGCAAGATATATTGGAACGGCGGCGAAATCGAGTTCAACAGACCGCAGGACGCTTTCAACGCCGGCATCGGAATGGTATATCAGGAATTAGCCCTGATAGACCATTTAAACGTCATGGAAAACGTGCTTCTCGGAAACCTCCCCAGATACGGCAATTCCGCTTTCGTCAACTGGAAAGACGCCGAAAAAAAAGCCCGGAGCGTATTGGCCGAAGTGGGACTGGAAAATATAGACGTTCGGCGCAGGCTCGGCACTTTCAATCTGGGGATCAGGCAGTTGATAGAAATAGCTAAGACCCTGTCGCGCAACGCGAAGCTCATCATCCTGGATGAGCCGACGTCGGCGCTGACCAACTCGGAGACGGAAACGCTGTTCGGCATAATCAGGGGCTTGAAGGAAAAAGGCGTGTCCTTCATCTTTATCACGCATAAACTCGACGAAGCTTTCACCATGGGAGACCGGGTAACAGTATTCCGCGACGGCAAAAAAATAGGCGGGACCAAATCCATGTCGGAAACGCTCGAAAGCGAACTCATCACCAGTATGGTAGGCCGGCCCATAACCGAATTCTATCCCAAGGAACGCAACGCGCTTGCCGACGAAATCGTTCTCTCCGTTGAAAATTTCAGCGACGGCAAATATTTCCACGATGTGAATTTCACCGTCCGCGCGGGAGAAGTGCTCGGCGTGGCCGGTCTCGTAGGCTCCGGAACGACGGAAATCGCGGAAACTCTTTACGGCCTTTACAGACACAAAAGCGGGAAAATAACGTATATGGGATCGGCGTTCGAGCCTTCCAAGCCTTCGGAATCGCTCAGAAAAGGCATAGGCCTTTTGACCAAGAACCGAAAGAGCGGGCTGTTGCTTCATCTTCCCATATACCAGAACATCACGCTTTCAAACCCTGTCGACTTCGTCAAATGGAAAATATTCAGAAAAAAACGCGAGGAACTGGAGAAGGCGAAATACTACGGCAGTCAGCTTCGCATAGCCGCGCCGAGCTACAGGCTCAAATCGGGGATACTGTCGGGAGGCAACCAGCAAAAAGTCGTGATATCCAAATTGCTGTGCGCCAAGTGCAAACTTTTTATCATGGACGATCCTACGAGGGGCATAGATATAGGCGCTAAAGTCGAAGTCTATAAACTCATCAACGAACTCACCCGCTCGAAATGCGCCGTGATACTCATTTCTTCGGAGATGCCGGAGCTGATCGGCATGTCCGACAGGATAATAGTGGCGAGAGACGGCACTATCGCGGCGAACCTCGACGTGGAAAACTGCACACAGGAACTGATAATGAAACATATTGCCGGAGGTGGAAAGAATGAGCGATGAATCTGGCGGGATGAAAATCGGCAGGGTTGGCGTCGTCTTCAGGCAGAGCAGCCCCATTTTCATATTCGCCGGAATTTTTATATTGATGTCCATAGCGAGCCCGTACTTTTTCGCGTGGAGAAATTTCATGAACGTGCTCCGGCAATCGGCTGTAATCGGCATACTCGCCATGGGGCAGGCTCTCGTCATCATGACGGCGGGCATAGACCTGTCAGTGGGTTCGATGATGACGCTGAGCGGATGCCTCATAGCGACGGCGTCCACGGCTTGGGGGCTTCATCCGGTAATAGCGGTCGCCACAGGCGTTTCCGCGGCCACGCTGGTCGGACTTATCAACGGTTTTCTCACGGCGAAAGTCAAATTATACGATTTCATAGCGACGCTCGGCACCAAAACCGCGATCGACGGCGTGGCGCTGCTCATAACCGACGGCCTTCCGGTATCCAAAATCCCCCCCAGTATCACCGTAATCGGAGGAAAGGCGATAAGTGCCGGAATCCCGATAGCGGCAATCGTCTTCGCGCTGATAGCGGCGGCGGCCATAATTATCCTGGGTTACACCACGTTCGGCAGGAACGCGCTGGCGATAGGCGGCAATTCCGAGGCGGCCAGAGTCTCGGGCGTCGATATCACAAAGACGAAGATAATGGCGATGGCTTTCTGCGGCCTGTGCAGCGGAATAGGGGGCATAGTCATCGTGGGACGGCTAAATTCGGCAAACGCGCTCATGGGCACCAACATGGAGCTGAATTCGATAGCGGCGGTCGTCATAGGCGGGACCAGCATCAACGGCGGGCAGGGCACGATGTTCGGAACGATAATAGGAGTCCTCACCATGGGAGTCCTGCAAAACGGACTGGAACTGCTCAACATATCCTCGTTCTGGCAAAAATTTATCCTCGGGCTCGTCATCATCGCGGTGGTGACGCTCGACACGTACAGGCGCAAAAAACTCGACGCCGACAGAAGATGAAGCTAATATGGATTAGGCAATAATCTGAAAACTGGGAGGAAATGACATGAAATTCGGGACGTATTTCGCTTATTGGGAACAGGAATGGGACGCCGATTATCCTTATTACTGCGACAAAGTGGCAGGGCTCGGTTTCGACATACTCGAACTGGGGGGCGGCGCGTTGGCCGACATGAGCGACGCGGAACTCGCGCGCGTAAAGTCCGCGGCTCAGAACGCCGGAATATCCCTCACGGGCTGTATCGGATTGCCGGCCGCGTTCGACGTTTCGTCGGCCGATAAAAATGTGAGGGATAACGGCCTGGGTTTGTTGAGACACATACTTACGGCCATGAGCAAGATCGACGCCACGGTGCTTGGCGGCATCATATACGCGTATTGGCCGGTCGATTACGGCAAACCCGTGGACAAGCCGGGCGTGCGCGCCCGCGCGATCGAAAGTATGCTCGGCATAGCCGACTTCGCCAGAGAAAACGGGGTGCTGCTGGTTCTTGAGACGGTGAACCGTTTCGAACACTTCCTCATCAATACCAGCGAGGAAGCCGTGCAGCTCGTAAAAGACATCGGACACCCGAACGTAAAAGTGATGCTCGACTGCTTCCACATGAACATCGAGGAGGATTTCCTCGGCGACGCCATACGGACGGCCGGCGAATACCTCGGGCATTTTCATATCGGGGAATGCAACAGGAAGGTCCCCGGCAAGGGGCACATGCCTTGGGACGAAATGGGCAAAGCTCTCCGCGATATCGGCTACGGCGGCGGAGTCGTCATGGAACCTTTCGTAAAAATGGGCGGCACGGTGGGAAGCGACATAAAAGTATGGCGTGATCTCTCGGGCGGCGCGGACGAAAAAAAGATGGACGAAGACATAGCGGAAGCGCTCAGGTTCGTGAGGTCTAAATTTGCCTGAAACTCAATGCATACGCGAGTTTTTCCGGCACCGTACGCAACGGGCCGCGTTATGTCAGCCGACGGAGGTTATACGCTTTGAACGAAAGCAGCGCTGATGTCATCCTGAGAATGTCGGGAATAAAAAAATCCTTCGCGTCGGTGGAGGTGCTTCACGGCGTGGATTTCACCCTGAAACGCGGCGAGATTCACGCGCTGATCGGCGAAAACGGGGCCGGGAAATCCACGCTCATAAAGTGTCTGGGCGGCATAATCCGCGCCGACGAGGGAACCGTACAGATAGACGGGCAGCCGGCTCAGATCGGCGGCATCGAGGACGCCGAGAGATACGGCATAAGCATAATCCATCAGGAACTCAGCCTCGTCTCCCACATGACGGTCGCCGAAAATATTTATCTCGGTCACATGCCGTTGAAACGGGGTTTCATCGACAACCGCGCGATGGAAAAAAACGCCCGCGTCATTTTGGACGCGGTGGGGCTTGAAAAAATCGCGGTCTCGCGCGAATGCGGCGAGCTGACGGTAGCGCAGCAGCAGATGGTCGAAATCGCGAGGGCGCTCGCGGCTAAAACGCGCATCATAGTGATGGACGAGCCAACGGCGTCGCTGACGGAACGCGAGGCGGAACGCCTTTTTGAAATCGCGCGGCGTTACCGCGGCGAGGGCATTTCAATAATTTACATCTCGCACAAGCTGGAGGAAATATTCAAAATAGCCGATAACATCACGGTGCTGCGCGACGGCTGGTCGGTGGGCGCAAAAAAACCTTCCGAAGTGACCTACGACGGGCTGGTCAGCATGATGGTCGGCAGGGAATACACCGGACATTACCCGAGGTCGGGGTATACGGGCGGCGAAGAAGCGCTCAGGGTCGAAAATTTCAGCAGCCCCAAAATGTTCCAAAACATCGGCTTCACCGTGCACAAGGGGGAGGTGCTGGGATTTTACGGCCTGATAGGGAGCGGCAGAACGGAGGTCATGCGGGGCATTTTCGGCATCGACGAAAACGCCTCGGGGGAGATATACGTAGGCGGAAAACGCGTCGTCATATCCAATCCCGGCGACGCGATAGCCTCGGGCATAGCGCTTTCTCCGGAGAGCAGAAAAGAGCACGGCCTCATTTTGGAGCAGACGGTAAGTTTCAACGTGATGCTCACCGTGCTGAAGAAGTTCATCAAAGGCATAAGCATCGACGAAAATTACGAACGCCAGACGCTGTCCGCCTATATCGAACGGTTGAAGATAAAACTGAAGAGCGTGTTCCAGCCGGTGAAAAGCCTGTCGGGAGGCAACCAGCAAAAAATCGTCCTCGCGAAATGGCTCGCCGCGTCGCCCGACGTCCTCATCCTCGACGAACCGACGCGGGGAATCGACGTAGGCGCGAAACACGAGATATACCAGCTAATAACGGAACTGGCGCGGCAGGGGATGGCGATCGTCTTCATCTCCTCGGAACTGCCGGAAATAATGGGGCTCTCCGACAATATAGTGGTCTTTCATGAGGGCAGACAGACAGGTTTCGTGACAAGGGACAAAATACACGAGGCCACGATCCTGAGATACGCGATGGGGGAAGTAAGATGATAAAACAGTTGTGGTCGAACAACTCGGGCAGGTTCCTCGCCATCGTGATACTGCTCGTCATAATATTCGCCGGCGCGGGACAGGATTTCTTCACAAGCAAGAACCTCATAAACGTCGTCCGCGTCACGTCGATGAACAGCCTCATCGCTTTCGGCATGACGTTCGTCATAATCACCGGCGGCATCGACCTTTCCGTGGGTTCGCTCGTGGCGGTGTCGGGGACGTACTGCGCCGCCGCGATAATGATGACGGGCAATTTCTGGGCGGGCATGCTGGTGGGCGTCCTGATCGCGACCCTTCTCGGGCTCGTCAACGGGGCGATCATTTCCTACACGCCCATACCTCCGTTCATCGTCACCCTCGCGATGATGCAATCGGCAAGAGGTCTCGCCTATCTGTACTCTCAGGGCAAACCAATACGGCTGCCCAACGAATTCGGGACGTACGGCAACGGAGCGCTCCGGGGCGTCATACCGTATCCCATAATCATCATGCTCATCGCCATGGCGCTGCTGTCAGTCCTGCTTTACCGCACGAGATACGGCAGATCGCTTTACGCCGTCGGGGGCAATATCGACGCCGCCAGATACTCGGGAATAAAGGTCAAGCGCACGATTCTGAGCGCGTACCTCATATCTGGAATACTCGCCGGGATCAACGGAGTGATATGGTCTTCGAGGCTTTACAGCGGTCAGCCCACTCAGGGCGCCAACTTCGAGGTTGACGCGATCGCGGCCGCGATAGTGGGCGGCGTCAGCATGACGGGCGGCGTGGGCACCATATTCGGAACCTTCGTCGGCGCTTTGATAATGCAGCTTCTGACCTCCGGGCTCAACTTCATGAACGTGCCCTTTTACTTTCAGTACATATTCAAGGGCATAGTCATAGTTTCGGCGGTATTCGTCGATTTGAACCGCCACAATATTTCGATGCTGCTCAACAATCTCCTGGCGAGGGGCAAACCGAAAACGGCGCCCGAACCGTAGGAACGGCGCGTATATAACGAAAGGGGGCGTTCGGACAAACGTAAAGGCTGTATTTCAATGGCGGCGGCGGCAGGCCGAGGTTCCGGAGGTTTTTCCGATCCGGCGGATGGAACATCGTTAATTTGGAAGGAGAATAAAACAATGTCAGGAAAAAAAATTTTCGCGTCGATAACCGCAATATTCGTTTTATTGTTTGGCTTCGCGGTATGCGCCCATGAAGCGGCGGCGGCCCCGGTCAAAGTCGGCATCTCCGTGATGACGCACAACAACGCGTTTTTCCTCGCTGAAATAGAGGGCTTCCAGGCAAAAGCCGCGGAAATTTGGGGAGAGGGCGGTTTCGAGGTATACACTCCCGATCCCGCGCTCGACGTCACGAAGCAGATAGAGCAATGCCAGGACCTGGTCAACAGCGGCGTACAGGCGCTCCTCATCGACGCGATAGACGTCGACGCCATACAGCCGGCGGTCGAAGCGGCGAAAGCGGAAAATATACCCGTCATAGCCATCGACACGGCGATCCCGGGGCTCAAATCCGACCTCCTCACCGAAATATACTCCGACAACACTAACGCCGGGCGTATCGCGGCGCGCGAACTCATCGAGGCCATGGGCAGCGAAGGCGAGATAGGCATCCTGAATCACCCCGAGGTCGCCTGCGTGCGCGAGCGCACCGACGGTCTCGGCGAGGTGCTCAAGGATTTCCCGAACGTCAAGATAGTGGCCGACGTAGCCTCGCACGGCAACGTGATCGAGTCGCAGCAGGTCATGGAAACTTTCATCCAGTCCCATCCCAACATGAAGGGCGTATTCGCGATCAACGATCCGACGGCCCAGGGCGCCATCGCGGCCATCAAAGCGTCCGGCCTGGACATCAAGGTCGTCGCGGTTGACGGCTCTCAGTCGGCCATCGACATGATAAAAGCCGGAGAACTCATCTGTTCGGCGGCCCAGGATCCCAAAGCCATCGGCGCGAAAGCGGCGGAGAGCGTCAAAGTGTATCTCGACGGCGGCAAAGTCGAAGATACCTACGTCATCCCGACGTTCCCGATAGACACCAAAAACTGGACGGACTACGACGGAAA
>JAISDQ010000271.1 GCA_031264605.1 Synergistaceae bacterium
ACGCTCGGCGCGTTCGAAAACGCCGCCGGAGCGATAGGTCTGAAACAAGCCATAGTATTCTAAATTCAGCGGGAGGTTTCGGGATATGCAATACCTGATTGGCGTCGACCTTGGAACACAAGCCACCAAAACCAGTCTGTGCGACGAACGGGGCGGTATTTTGGCGGAAGCGACACAGGAATCGAACCTCATATATCCTGAACAGGGGGCGGTGGAGCAAGACCCCGAGGAAATGCTCGGTTCCGTCTTGAATACGATAAAAGAAGTGCTCGAAAAATCCAAAATTCCGGCGGGAGACGTCGCCGGGATAGGCATTGACGGGCAGATGGCCGGCCTGATGGCCGTCGACGCCGAGGGGCGCGCCGTGACGCCGTACGATAGCTGGCTCGACACGAGATGCGGCAAGAGCCGCAAAGCGTTTCTCGATTTCGGCGAGGAACGGGCGATAGAACTGAGCGGCGGCCCGGCGTCCTACACGGGCGGCACAAAAATCGTGTGGTGGCGCGACGAAAGGCCCGAAACCTACAAATTGATTCATAAATTCACTCAGCCCGGCTCATACTGCGCGATGAGGCTCTGCGGAATTTCCGGCGAAGACGCTTTCATCGACCACACGTACCTGCACTTCTCCGGCTTCGCGGATACGGCCAACAAACGCTGGTCCCCCGAGCTGGTCGAAGGCATTGGAATCGACGGGGCAAAACTTCCAAGGATACTGCGCCCATGGGATAAAATTGGGCATCTGACCGCCGGGATGGCGGAGGCGTGCGGGCTCAAATCCGGGACTCCGGTCGTCGCCGGCTGCGGAGACACGGCGGCGTCGACGTTCGGGGCGGGCATAGTCAGAGACGGGCTGATGATAGACGTGGCCGGCACCGCTTCGATACTTGCCTGCGCGGTAAATGTGTTTGCCCCCGACACCAGGCACAAGACGATACTGTACGCCCCGTCCGTTGTAGAGGGTCTTTACACGCCCATGGCCTACATAAACGGCGGGGGCATGTGCGTCAAATGGTTCCGCGACGACGTCACGGGCCGTAAATACTCGTACCGGGAACTCGACAAAATGGCGGCGGCCGCGCCCCCCGGCAGCGACAACCTGATTTTCATGCCGCATTTCTCGGGCCGCGTCTGCCCCAACGACACGCTGGTCCGCGGCAGCTACATAAACCTGTCGTGGAAACACGACACGGCGCGCCTGTTCAGAGCCATAATGGAAGGCATAGCCTACGAATACGGCATTTACAGCGATATCATCCACGAGTTGGCCCCCGACCAGAAATATGACGTCGTCATCGGGGTTGGCGGCGGCTCGAAGAGCGAGATATTCATGCAGATAAAAGCCGACGTCCTCGGAACGCCGTTCTCCGTGAACAAACAGACTGACACCGCCGCGCTTGCGTGCTGCGCGATCACCGGATACGGCGTGGGGCTTTACGACAATCTCACGACCCTCGTAGCGGCCCCGACCGAGAGCGTCGTATCGCCGAACCCGGAACTGTTCGGCACGTACCGCGCGCTCAAGGAAGTCTACGGCGAGGTGTTCGGTTCCCTTCACGGCGTTTACGAAAAACTCCTGGCTCTCTGAAGGGCGCGGCACAATCCGTGAGGAACGAAGCGCCGGCCCTTTTCGCCGAAGAGCGCAAGGAGAGGATACTCGAGATTCTCGAGGAAAATTCGAAGATACTCGTGCCCGAACTGAGCGAACTTTTCGAAGTCTCTCAGGTCACGATACGCGGTTATCTCCGTGAACTCGAGTCCGAGGGGAAACTGCGCAGAACCCATGGCGGCGCGATACCGGTGGGTAAATCGGCTTACGAACAAGACTCGCTTCACAAGGCCGTAGCGAACATCGCCGAAAAGCGGCGCATCGCCCTCGCGGCCGCCGCCTTAGTGGAGGACGGCGACACCATAGCGCTCGATACCGGCACGACTACGTTGGAGCTGGCAAAGGTCATCACGGCGCGGCGTCAGCTCTCGATAGTCACGAACGACCTCAAAATCGCGGCTTTTCTGGAGGACAACTCGGACGCCACGGTGATCGTCATAGGAGGAACCATCAGGCGCGGCTTTCATTGCACTACCGGCCCCATGGCGCTCGCGGCGTTCAAGGACATCAACGTCGACGCGGCGTTTCTGGCCGCGAACGGTTTTTCTCTCGAACACGGATTTTCCACGCCGAACGTCGACCACGCCGAGATCAAACACGCGCTCATGGGAATGGCCGCGAGGCGCGTCCTCCTGATGGACAGCAGTAAAATAGGGAAAATTTCTTTCATCAGCTTTGCCTCGCTCCATGACGTGGATAAACTGGTCACCGACTCGGGAATCGGGAAGCGCGTCACGGAAGCGATAGAAGCGCAATCTGACAATTTGGAACTTCAGATAGTTTAAAACAGAACCTCGGGCTCCGCCCGAACCCGCAAGGGGTAAGCCCCTTGACCCCTTCATAATTTTTCTTTTCACCTTCGGTGAAGAGAAAAATTTATAAGAGAGTCCAGGGAGCTTGCTCCCTGGCGGGGTTTGGGGCGGAGCTCCAAGGTTTTGATTTTATGTGCGGCGTCAAATATTATATGGGGAGGCAATTTCGATGAGAAAAGCGATTTGCGCGCCGGTGTATTTCGCGGCGGCTAACGAGCGGGAGCGCGGCGAGTTTCGGGAACAGCTCGGCAGGCTCTCCGATATGTACGGGGACGTGGCGGAATTTCTCGACCCTGTCTGTGCCGGGGACCCGTTGCCGAAAGCGGACGCCGTGGTATTTCCCCAACTGATCGGAGCGGCGTTCAAAGACAGGGAGAGCCTTAAAAAATACAAACTCCCCTTTGTGGTGCTCACCTCGCGTTTCGGCACCGTCGAGATGTGGGACTGGGAGATCGTGTCTTTTCTCCGCGGCGAGGGTTTGACGGTATTTTCTCCTTACAATACGGAACTCGCCAAAGTTATACTTCGCGCCATCGCTGCAAAATCCTCGCTCCGCGAGGGGGCTAAATTCGTGATGTTCCAGGACAGCCCCGGCGAGGGGATGCAGGCTTACATCTTCAAGCGCTTCTACTGGTGGGAGGAAGAATGCACCAGAAAGATGGAGGACGCCTTCGGCATGAAACTGATTTACCGCAGTTGGAAGGAAGCGAGCGATCAGGCGCGCGCGATATCCGACGCCGAGGCGAGGAACGTCTGCGCCGACTGGAACGTCAATATGGAGGGCGTGCCGGAGGAGGATTATCTGCGCGCCGTCAAGATATACATCACCGTGAAAGCGATTATAGACGAGATAGGCGGCGTGGCCGGCGTCGGGGCCAACTGTCTCAACGAGTCCTTCAACTGCGATACCACGCCCTGTTTAGCCTGGAACATGCTGTTCGAACGCGACGGCGTGATATGGGCCTGCGAAGGGGACACTCTGACGCTTCTCAGCACGTATATACTCTACAACGCGCTCGGCGCGCCGATGATGATGACCAACATCTACCCCTTTCTGGTCGGCATGGCGGCTCTGGCGCACGAGAAAATCGACAAATTTCCCGATATACCCGACCCCGCGAATCACGCCCTGGGCGTCCACTGCGGATACTGCGGCTTCGCTCCCAGAAATTTCTGTTCGAAGTGGGTGATGCGCCCGAAGGTATTGGAGATAGTGAACGACCGCGCGATAGTGATAGACTGCGAATTTCCGAAAGGACCCGCCACGCTGGCGAAGATATACGCCGACTTCAACAAGCTCAGCATAATCGCCGCCGAGATAGAGGACTACGTGCAATATCCCGGTTCCGACTGCCGAAACGGCACGCTCATCCGCTACAACGACGGCGAGCGCGTGATGGACGAACTCTGTTCCCACCACGCCCTGCTCATAACCGGAGACCACAGCGCGAGCCTGCGGCAGTTGGCGAAGGTGTTCGGCTGGGAGGCCGTGACGCTGTAGGCGGTTCGCGCGCCGGTGAATCGCGTTCGTCCGCGCGGCCGAAGAGATGCGCGAAACCGCGTTCGGTGCTACAATTCACTTTGGAAGTATACTTAAAATTAACGGAAACGGGAGGTTTTTGTTATGCGAACTATAACTCTGGGGAAATCGGATTTGCGGGTTCCGGTCATAGCGGTTGGATGCATGAGAATCAACGGCGTCGACAGGCGCGCGGCGGAGCGGCTCGTGCGGTCGGCTATCGACGCCGGGGCGAATTTCTTCGATCACGCGGACGTATACGGCGACGGCGAGTGCGAGGAGATATTCGCCGAAGTCGTTCAAATGAGCGCCGCCGTGCGTGAAAAGATAATACTTCAGTCGAAATGCGGCATACGAAAGGGCGTCGCCTTCGATTTCTCGAAAAAACATATCCTCGAAGCCGTCGACGGCAGCCTGAAACGCCTCAGAACCGATTACCTCGACGTGCTCCTGCTGCACCGCCCGGACGCTCTGGTGGAACCAGAGGAAGTGGCGGAGGCTTTCGATACGCTGCAAGGAAACGGCAAGGTGCGCAACTTCGGGGTTTCCAACCAGAACCCGATGCAGATAAAGCTTCTGCAAAAATTCGTGAAGCAACCCATCGCGGCCAACCAGCTGCAGCTCAGCGCCGCCTATTCCTCGATGATTTCTCAGGGACTTCACGTAAACATGCAGGACGACCCCGCCGTGAACCGTGACGGAAGCATTCTGGACTTCTGCCGTCTGCACGACATCACGGTACAGCCGTGGTCGCCCTTCCAATACGGATTCTTCGAGGGCGTGTTCCTTGGCGACGCCAAATATCCGAAGCTGAACGCTAAGATAGACGAAATCGCGAAAAAATACGATACCGGCAGCACCGTCATAGCCATGGCGTGGCTTCTGCGCCACCCGGCCAAAATGCAGCCCGTGACCGGAACCATGAACCCGGAACGCGTGAAAGAGTGCGCGAAAGCCGCCGACATCACGCTCACCCGCGAGGAGTGGTACGAAATCTACCTCGCCGCCGGAAACATTTTGCCGTAGACCCCGCGTTGAGGCATTCACCTGCTACCGCGCCGCGTCCGGCATTTTAAATGCCGCCGCGGCGCGGTAACTTTATTTTACGGAGCGATTTGCGGAATCGCTTGACAAAGCCGCCGTGTAAACAGATAATCATTCGGAGTTCGCAAAGTAAATTTATTTTATTTCTCCACGGTTTTTTTGAAACCCGGTTTCATATGCGTCAAATAAACAAAACACACACATAACGGGAGGGATTTTTATGCGCAAGTTGAGTTTTGGCGGGCGTGTGCTGCTGTGTACGGTCTTGGCGGCATTTGTTCTGGCGTTGGCGGCAAGTTCGGCGGCGGCGGCGCCAGATTTCCACATCGGCGTCGCTACTCTTACCGTCTCTCAGGCCGAGGATACGTACAGAGGAGCGGAATATCTGATCGAAAAATACGGCGACGCGTCGTCCGGCGGCATGATAAGACACGTCACCATGCCGGACAGCTTCATGGCGGAGATGGAAACCACCATAACGCAGATTGTCGGACTCTCCGACGACCCCCAGGTCAAGGTGGTCGTGGTGTGCGACGCCGTCCCCGGAACCGCCGAAGCGTTCCGCCGCATCAAGGAAAAGCGCCCCGACGTTCTCTGTTTCGCTGGACTGCCTCAGGAAGATCCCGCCGTAGTATCGGCGATAGCCGACATATCCATATACCCCGACGATATCACGCTGGGATATCTCATCCCCTATATGGCCAAAGAACTCGGCGCTAAAAAATTCGTTCACGCGTCGTTTCCCCGCCATATGGGATATGAGACCCTGGCCCGCAGGCGCGCGATAATGGAACAGACCTGCAAAGACCTGGGAATGGAATTCATCTTCGAGACCGTCCCCGATCCCACAAGCGACGTGGGCATCGCCGGAGCGCAGCAGTACGTCCTTGAACAGGTTCCCCATTGGGTGGAAAAGTACGGCAAGGAAACGGCGTTTCACGCGACCAACGACGCGCAGACCGAGCCGCTCCTCAAGCAGGTGGCGGCGTATGGAGGTATCGTCGTACAGCCCGATCCTCCGTCCCCGCTAAAGGGTTTCCCCGGCGCGTTCGGAATCGACCTTAAAGACGAGGCCGGCGATTTTCCGGCGATAATGAAGAAAGTCGAACAAGCCGTGACCGAAGCCGGCGCGGGCGGACGTTTGGGCACATGGTCCTACTCGATAGCGTGGAGCGTCACCACCGGACTTGCCGAGTTCGGCAAAAATATCGTGGAGGGCGGCGCGAAAGTAGGAAATATAAATGACCTGTGGGCGGCTTTCGGGACGATAACGCCCGGAGCCCAGTGGAGCGGCGGCCCCTACACCGACATAGCCACCGGAGCGGTGATGCGCAACGTCATATTTGTCTATCAGGACACTTATATATTCGGAAAAGGGTACATGGACGTCACCAAAGTCACGGTGCCCGAGGAATATCTCAAGATCAAATAATATCTCCGAAACGGCAACAACCGCGCGCCCGAAATTCTGGGCGCGCGGTTGTTGCCGCCGAGCGGGGGATTGGAATGGACGAAGAGCGTCTTGAGAATCACCGAGTAGATCATTCAGTAAATAACCCCTCAAACCGCAATGTCATACATCTTGTATTTCCAGTGATATACAACAGGAACCTCATTCACCCCCTTGATGTAGCGATATATCCTGTCGATTAGTTCTTCCTTGGACGCAACCCGGATGCCCTTGAGGCATACCCTTGCCAACTTGCCAAAAAAGCTCTCGACGAGGTTCAGCCACGAACCATGCTTAGGAGTAAAAATAAACTCAAATGTCCTCAAATTAGACTTTCGACAAAATACCTATGGCCGCGGTACAGCCGTTCACATTGGCCGGATTAAGGTATAGTTCAACCGGATTATCAAGCGCATCGACATTGTTGTATAATCCTTTTGTAAATCACAACTAAAAGAAGCAGTCATCGACGGAAATACACATAATTCGTTCGGAATGGATTCGGGCGGTGGTTTCAACCTGCCGAACGCGGCATAATCGCGCCTGAGCGAAGCGAAAGGAATGGTCATTAGTATGAAGAACGCATCGAATGCCCGCGCGGCCGGACTCTATGAAATTTCTTACGGCAACGTCAAAGAGGCGCTCAGATCCAAAAATAAGGAAGAGCTTCTGGCGCTCTTGGACGAACTCTCCGAGCGTTACGCCGTCGTTAAGCAATTTATGCTCGAAAGGTTTTTGCTGGAGTCGGGCAACGCTCGAAAATTGGTGAACTCGCTTCTCGCGGAAATTTGCAAAGTCACGTCCAAACCGGCATGGAGCCAGGGCTGGGAAGATGAATATTATTTACCGGACTACTCGCATTTGGAGGAACAGTTCGCGGAATTGGCGAAAAAAGGTTG
>JAISDQ010000047.1 GCA_031264605.1 Synergistaceae bacterium
ATTTCGGTCAACAACGCGGAACCCCGAATTGTGGGCGGTGATTTGCTCGTACCCTGCGGTAAGGCGGTAATTGATTTGCAATATATGATTTCAGGCGATTCGTTGGGCTCGCGGCATACGAACGTATTTGAACAAAAGCGGGTTTCTCTGGATATTGAAAAAGGAAAGAAATACGCTTTGGATTTCAACGTCATGACGAGCGAGTTTGAATGCAAGATTAAATAACATCAGCGTATGTCCCGGAGAGGCTGAAAACGCTTCACCTTCCGGGAAACCCAATATATATGCGCAAAGGAGGATGAAGATGACGCTCAGAAAAATCCTGGCGGCGATATTGTTTGTCGGCATGATTCTTTGTACGTCAAACGCTGCCGCGGCACTCAGCGATGAAGACTTTGCTAACCTTTGCAAAAACGGTTCGGTAAAAGATGTGCAAGAAGCGTTGAACGCAGGAGCTAATGTCAACGTTGTGATTGATGAAGGTGCAACGGCTTTGATGATCGCAGCCGCCTTTAATGAGAATTCAGAAGTTGTTTCTTTGCTTTTGAAAGCCGGAGCAAATGTCAACGCTAAGGATAATAAAGATAAAGGAATGACGGCTTTGATGAGCGCCGCCGCTTTTAATAATAACCCCGACATCCTTTCTTTGCTTTTGAAAAACGGGGCAGATGTCAACGCTAGGAATGATCGAGGAATGACGGCTTTAGTATATGCCGCCGCCTTTAATAAAAATCCCGAAATCATTTCGTTGCTCTTGAAAAGTAAAGCTGATGTCAATGCTAAGAATGAGCAAGGAATGACGGCGTTGATGGGCGCCGCCGCTAATAATGACAACCTTGAAGTCCTTTCTTTGCTCTTGGAAAACGGCGCGGATGTCAACGCTAGGGATAATAAAGGAGCAACAGCTTTGATGCATGCCGCCGAGCTTACTAAAAACCCCGAGGTCGTTTCAAAGGTACTTCCTTTGCTCTTGGAAAATAAAGCTGATATCAACGCTAAGGATGACAGAGGAAGAACGGCTTTGATGATTGCCATAGTTAATGGCAACCTTGAATTAGTTCCCCTGCTTTTGAAAAACGGAGCGGACGTCAACGTTAAAAATAAAAGCGAAAATAGCGTTTTGATGATCGCTATATTGAATGGCAACAACCCTGAAGTCATTTCCTTGCTTTTAGGAAGTGGAGCGGATGTCAATGTTAAAAGTAAAAGCGGAAATACCCTCTTGATGGACGCCATATTTAATGGCAATAATCCTGAAGTCGTTTCCTTGCTCCTAAAAGCCGGAGCGGATGTCAACGCCAAGAGTGAGAAATACGGAACAACGGTTTTGATATACGCCATCAGTTCCATTTTTTTAAACAATTTTAGCTCTGAAGTCGTTTCTTTGCTCTTGGAAAACGGAGCTAACGCGAACGCTAAGGATAATTTTGGGAATACGGCTTTGACTTATGCCAGCAGCATTAACAATGTAAACTGCCTTGATGTTGTGTCACTGCTTTTGAAAAGTGGAGCGGACGCTAACGTTAAAAATAATAAAGGAAGAACGGCTTTGATGGTCGCCAGTGACCCAAAAATCATTTCTCTTCTCAAGCAATACGGAGCGGAATGAGGGCTAACCGCATAACTTTGGTTTTTTCTTTCCCTTCGGTTTTTACGCCATCCAAATTTCCTATCCTTTCTCCTTGCAGACACGCGCTGAATTGTAAATTGTACATTTACACAATTTAGGGGCCCGCCGTTTTACTTATAATTGAAAAAAGTTTTTCTATAATGTAAAATATCCTGAAAATCGATTACTTTTCGATGCAGCCGAAAAAGGCGGAAAGGCACAGCATGAAAATTACGGATGTCTCGTTAAAACGGCCCGTCACCGTTCTCATTCTCACGATCGCCGTGATGATAATGGGCTATTATTCCTACGTCAACATGGGCGTCGAACGGATGCCCAACATCGACTTTCCCATAGTCGTGGTCGTGACAAGCATGGACGGCGCTTCGCCCGCGATCATGGACAACGACGTGACCGACGTTTTGGAAGCCCGCATCAACACAATAGAGGGAATCAAGAACATAATGTCCAGCAGTTACGAGGGACGCTCCGTGATAGTGGTCGAATTCGACCTCGGCAGGAACGTGGACTTCGCAGCGGCTGACGTGAGGGGAAAGGTCAGCATGGCGAGGGGACAGCTTCCCGACGAATGCGACGAACCGCAAATCGACAAATATGACATGTCCAATATGCCGATAATGAACATCGCGCTCGAAACCGACGGCAGAACCGACATGAAAACTCTGACCCGATACGTCGACAATATCGTGACCGAACGGTTGCAGACCGTGGCCGGCGTCGGCGGCGTGCAGCTCGCCGGTTTCCGCGACAGAGAAATACGGATATGGCTCAACACCGACAGCTTAGAGGCTTACGGTCTCACCACGAAGGACATCAAAAACGCCGTTTACACGCGGCACGTGGAACTTCCGGCCGGACGCGTGGAAACCGGCACGCACGAATACGGCATAAGGCTCAACGGCGAATACCGCTCCGTCGCCGAACTGGCGTTTATTCCGGTGGCGTACAGGAACGGAGCCATAATCCGACTCCACGACATAGCGCGCATAGAGGACGACTTCGAGGACAAACGCAGCCAATCGCTTTACGAGAACGCGCCGACCATAATGGTTCAGGTCAGAAAACAAAAGGGAGCGAACGAGGTAGCGCTCGCGCGCGAGGTGACGAAACGCGTGGAGGAATTGAACAAGACGGCGCCGAGGGGCGCGAAGCTCGTCATCGTCTCCGATACGTCGCGATTCATACTCCGCTCGATGAACGGGGTTCGCGGGGATATAATCCTCTCGATACTGCTCACGTCCATAATAATGTTCGTATTTCTGAGAACGTTCAGGGCGACCGCCGTGGCGGTCATCACGATACCGGTGTGCCTCCTCGGCAGCGTCGCGGTGCTCTACTGGTTCGGGATAACCATCAACAACGTATCGATGATGGGAGCCTCCCTCGCGATAGGCATGGTGGTCGACGCTACGAGCGTCGTCATGGAAAACATATCGCGCCACCGCTCGATGGGAAAGACTCCGATGAAGGCGGCCCGTGACGGGACGGAAGAGGTGGGCATGGCGGTAATCGCCGGAGCGGCGACGACCCTCGTGGTGTTTCTGCCGTTAGCGTTCATGGGAGGGCTCATGGGCCAATTCCTCAGCGCTCTCTCCATAACGGTCGTCATGACCATCTCGATATCGCTTCTCCTGTCGGTCACATTGACGCCCTTTCTCTGTTCGCGCCTGCTGGGGCGGGAAAAAACGGGGCTGATCCAGAGGGCGCTCGAAGCTCCGTTCGTGGCGCTTGAAAACGGATACAAACGCCTTCTCGAGGCGTCCGTCAGACACCGCGCCTCCGTCATCGTCACGGCCCTGGTTTTCTTCGTGGGCGGTCTGTTTCTCGCGACCAAACTCGGCACGGAATTCACTCCCAACGAGGATCAGGGATACATCCGGCTCAACATAGAACTGCCGGCCGACACCTCGCTCGAGGTGACCGAACAGGTGATGGGCGAGATGATAAAAGTGGTCGAGGCCGACCCGAGGGTAGCTTACACATACGGCGTCGCCGGAAGCGGGCAAGGGCAGGAGGTTTACAGGGGCAATCTCACCATAGAGCTGATACCCAAAAAACTGCGCGAGCCGTCCAACGTGATAATGGGGCAGATCCGGCGTAAACTCACCGCTTTCCGCGACGTAGACATAAAGATGGGCAACTGGGGCGGCTCCGACATCACACTGATGATTCAGGGACCCACAAGCGAGGCCCTGGCCGCGATAGGCGAACAGATAAAAAACGATCTCGGCCAAAATCCGCAAGGGCTGGTCGATATCACCACAGACCTGCAGATGAACAAACCGAGGATAGACCTCGAACTCAACAGGGCTCTCGCCGACGACCTGGGCGTAAGCGTCAGGGATCTGTCCGACGAACTCAACGCGTGGTTCGCCGGAACGACGGGCGGCTCCTTCAACGAGGGCGGTTACAGGTACGACATACAGATAAGGGCCGAGAGGGAACTTAGGGACTCGCCCGAAAAAGTGTTCAACACGCTGGTGAAGACGGCGGGAGGACAGGTCATCCGCGCTGACGGGCTCGTCACCAGCCGCATCGGAAACTCGCCCAACGTCATAAAGCGTTACAACCGGCAGCATTCGATAGAGATAGGGGCCAACGTCGAGGACATATCCCCCGGCCAGGGAATAGCGATCATGGAGGACATGTTCCGCAAGTACGCCCCGCAGGACGGCACTTACACGATGACGCCCACGGGAGACTCGGAGAGAATGAGGGAGAGTTTCACAAACCTCACGATAGCCTTGATGTTCGCGATTCTGCTGGTTTACATCGTCATGGCGATACAGTTCGAGTCGTTCCTGCATCCTTTCACGGTAATGTTCTCGCTGCCGCTCATGACGGCGGGCTCTTTCGGCCTCATGTACGTCGCCAAACTCCGAATAAACGTGATGAGTTTCATGGGGATAATCCTTCTCGTGGGAGTGGTCGTCAATAACGCGATATTGCTCGTCGACTTCATCAACCAGATGCGCGCCTCCGGAGTCAAAAAAATCGACGCGGTGATACAGAGCGGGCCTCTGAGGCTCCGCGCCATTCTGATGACCACCGTATCGACCATGGTGGGAAACCTTCCCGTGGCGCTGGCGCTGAGCGAAGGCGGCGAGACGAGACAGCCGATGTCCGTGGCGGTGACGGGCGGGCTTTGCACCTCGACCCTTTTGACGCTTTTCGTGATACCGGTGATTTACCTGATATTCGACGACGCAAAGGACTGGGTTGTCGGGCGCATACGGAGATACAACGCCTACCGCAGGCTGCGCGAAATGACACTTCAGCGCCGGCGGCAGACCCCCGCTCCGGCCGGGGCGTCCGCGGCGGTCGTTTCGAACGATATCCCCAACGCCGGGACGGCGGCGGCAAAGCAATGAAGCGTCCGAAAATTTTCGCCGTAATGGCGATACTTTTGGCGATTTCCTGCGCGGCAAGCGCCGAAGCCGCGCAGTTACCGCTTGAAATAGACGAGGCGCTCGATCTCATGCTGTCGCGCAACCTGACGCTTCAATCCCTCCGTCAGGAAATAGACAAGGCCGAAGCGTTCAGGCTGCAAGCGGACGGAACGCTGACGCCCGAGGTGAGTTTGAGCGCGTCGACGGGCGAGTCGCGCGCGAACGCCGGACAAACCGGGGAGAACGAAGCGGCCCTCACCCTCTCGCAGGTGATTTATTCCGGCGGAAGAAACGAAGCCGTGCGGAAACAGGCGCCGCAGGTTCGTTCCATAGCCGACTTGGCCGTCGAGGACGCGAGGAACAGGGCGGCGGGAGAACTGTTCGCGAGATTCTACAACGTCCTGCTTCAGGAACGCTACGCCGAAACGGAGCGTTCGGCGGAGTCCACGTCTGAGATGCACCTTAAGGAAATCACCCGCATGGCCGAATTGGGCATGTCGAACAGGCTGGAGGTGATACGCGCCTCGCAGCAGCTTGCAGCCAACAAGGCCAGCCTGGCCACGGCGGAGGGAATGTACGACTCGGCCGTGATATCCCTGATGAACTATCTGGCCATTCCGCCGGAAGACAGGCGTCCGGTATCGGGCGACCTCGACGCGCTGGCGGTATCCGGCGACAGGGAATCTTCGCTCGCGTCGGCACTCGAAAACCGAGCGGACCTCAAAATGCTCGAAAACCAGATAGAATATCAGCGGTACCAGATAGATATAGAGCGCAGCGGTTCGAAGCCAAAGATTGCCCTCGGGGCCTCGGCCGGTTTTACAGACGCGGGCAGAACCGGCAGTTTTGACGATTCCTGGCGGGCGGAACTGTCGCTCACGGTTCCGATACTCGACCGGAACACGGCTCGGGGGAACGTGATAACGGCGCAGGCGCAGGCTGTTCAGGATAAAATAGCGCTCGAACAGAAACAATTGGACGTAAAATCAGGGGTCGAGACGGCATGGACGGAACTGGAAACCGCCACCGAACATCTGGAATCGGCAGAAGCCGCACTGCGTCTCGCGGAAGAGACCTTCCGCCTTGCCGAGGTCGGGTTCAGGGAAGGAGTTACCCCGCAGTTGGATCTTTTGTCAGCGCAGACGTCGCTCACGGAAAGCAGGCTCGAACATCTGCGTTCGCTTTACAACCGGATGCTCGCCGTGGCGGCGTTGAAAGTCACCGAGGGAAGCATCATAGAATGGGCCGGGAGGGTTGATTTTCGATGATATCCAAAAAGAGGGGCGGCGCTGGACGCGTCACAATCATACTGATATTCGTTCTCGCGATAGCGTGCGCCGGGTTTTTTTTCCTGAACCCCGGTGAAAAGAGCACCGCTTCGGAAGGGCGGGAGACGCCGGCGGCTTCGGCTCCCTCCGACGCTCCGCCAGCGTACGTGAGGGTCGAAGTCGTGACGGGCGGCAAGACGGTTCGCGACAGTATAGTGCAAAATATGTCCATCGAGGCGCAAAACCGCGTTCAGATGACGCCGAGAGTCTCGGGAAGGCTCGAAAAGCTCCACGTCAAGACGGGAGAAACGGTCGCCAAAGGACAGCTCGTGGCCACGCTGGAACACGCCCAGCAGGACGCGCTTATAGGCTCCACGGAAGCGCAGGTCGCCTCGGCGAGGGCGGATACCGAACGCATGAAGGCCGAGATGGCGAACGCCAAGACGAACGTCGACCGGTACGAGAGGCTTTTGAAAGAGGGCTTCAGCACCCAGCAGCAATACGACTCCATATCGACGGCCTACGCCAGCACCCGCGCGAG
>JAISDQ010000278.1 GCA_031264605.1 Synergistaceae bacterium
GTACAGTACCAAAAAAACCGTACCATTGACAAAGCATTCGTTTTTCCCTAGAATGGATTTATCGTCAGTAACGCTTGTAAGTCTCGGTATTCCGGGGAGTTTCATATAAGACATTTCAAAACGTATTCCGTTTGCGGGGCAATTGTAGGAGACGGATGTTCCGGGGAGGTGATTCATGCGCCAATCGGATGGAGCGGAAATGGAATCCCGCGCGGCGGAAACCGACGGCGCGCGAGGCGGTATTATGTCCCTGGATTCTGAATAGGAGGAAGTCAATGATCATGAAAACGGGTGGAATGAAAAAATTATCGTGCCTGACGGCCATCGTGATGATATTACTTGCCGCGGCCGCCTGCTTCGCCGCGGATGAAGCTAAAGAACCGCTGAAGATAGCTTACTTTGTCTCCGAACTCTCCAATACTTTCCATCAGGCGCGCTTCGCGGCAGCCAAGCAGTACGGTCTCGACAAATACGGCATCGAAGTGTACGCGTTCGACGGCAAGAGCGATTCGGCCGTCATGACCGAGAATATCGACCAGATAGTGGCGCAGGGAATGGATATGGCGGTCTTGCAGATATGGGACGCCGAGGCCGCCAAACCGGGCGTTCAGGAGGCCATCGACAAGGGCGTTTATATCGCCAACTTCTTCGGCCCGTTCGGGCAGGACATCAACATGCCGGTCATCCGCAACGACGAGGCGTCGAGTTCAAAAGCGATGGGCGCCGCCGCGGCCGCGCAGTGGAAAAAGGACAACCCTGACAAGCCCGTCGTGTTCGTTCAAATCGGCTGGCCCGATCACACCGAGGTCCGCAGCGGAAGAACCGATCCGTTCCGCGAGGGAGTTTTGAGCGTCGATCCCAACGCCGTCGATCTGGGCGTGCTCGACGGCAGCGCCGGCGCGGACGCGGCCAAGCAGATCATGGCCGACCTCTGCACGCAGCGCCCCGAGGTGAACGTGATATACTCGCAGGCCTCCAATCTGACGGTCGGCGTAATGGCGGCGCTTCAGCAGGCCGGCAGGGGCAAGCTTCAGGACGGCAAACTCACGACCGAAGTCGTAGCCAGCGTCGACTGCGATCAGGTGGAACTCAGGCAGATATACGATCCCGGCAACTCTCTCAAAATGTCGCTATTCCTGCCGCCGAAGGACACTTCGGAGACGATCATAGACGTCCTCGTGCAGATGCATGAAGGCAAGATAAAGCAGATTTCGGACGAGCCGCAGGAATTTTTCGCGAAATCCTACCCGGTCGTTTTCTGGGCAACTTCCGCGCAGGAAGCCGTTGACCTGTACAACAATCAGTTCAACGACAACTTCTCTCTGTAGACGCGAAGCGCGGACGCAAAATATTGAAATCCATTCTCCGTACCCCGGCGGAATTCTCGTGTTTTCCCGAGGCGCGCCGGGGTACGGAGGTACGGTCAAGTTGGGGCGGGCATGGAAAATATTCTTGAAATACGGAATCTCGTAAAAGTTTTTCCCGGCGTTCGCGCGGTGGACGACGTGAGTTTCGATGTAAAGCGCAATACGGTGCATTGCCTGGTGGGCGAAAACGGCGCCGGAAAATCCACGCTCATCAAGATTCTCACCGGCGCTTATACGAAAACCGGCGGCAGCATCAAACTGAACGGAGCGGAGTATCAGGCGGGCAGCACCGGAGAGGCGCGCGCGAAGGGAATCACCACGCTGTTTCAGGAATTGAACGTGGTGGATCAACTGACCGTCGAGGAAAATCTGACGCTGGGACGAGAGGATACCACGCTGGGTTTTTTGAGACGTACCGACAAGATAAACAAGTGCGTCTCCCTTCTGCACGAAATCGAGCCGTCCATAAACCCAAAGGCCGTCACTTCCACGCTCAGCGTGGCCCAGAAACAAATCATCGAAATAACGAAAGCGGCGGCTTCCAAAGCGGATATCATCATTATGGACGAGCCGACCGCCTCGCTCTCGGAGAACGAGGCCGAGCGCCTGTTTCGAATCATCCGTGAACTGTGTTCCAACAACATGACGGTCATCTACATATCCCACCGGCTGGATGAGATATTCAAGCTCGGGAGTTACGTAACGGTCATGCGGGACGGCCGGCATATCGGGACGAAGCCCATCTCGGAGGTCAAAGACAGGGGCGAACTCATCAAAATGATGGTTGGCAAAATGATTCGCGAAAATTACATCCCGAATCCCAACGCCGCCGATGAAAAACTGCTTGAGATTAAAGACCTGTCCAACCATAAGTTAAAGCAGGTCTCGCTTCACGTCAACAAGGGTGAGATAGTGGGTTTTTACGGACTTATAGGGGCGGGCAAAACTGAACTGGCGCGCGCCGTCTTCGGCGTGGACGCGATAGAGGCGGGCGAGATTTTATACAAAGGCCGCCGCGTGGGCGCGTCCCCCAGCCAGATGATCGAAGCGGGAATAGCTCTGGTTCCCGAGGAGCGCAGGACTCAAGGTTTATTCACGCTGCTCACCATCAAGGCGAACATCCCCGTCATGAAAATGGACAGAGTGTCGCGGAACGGTTTCATGGACAAAACAAAGGAGAGAGAAGTCGCCGAGTCCTACGTGCGCGACATGGGGATCGCGACCAACAGCATCGAAAAGGAAGTTGGCAAGCTCTCGGGAGGCAATCAGCAGAAGGTCGTTTTTTCGAAGTGCCTCTGTTCCGAGGCCGATCTGTTCATGCTTGACGAGCCCACAAGGGGCATAGACGTCGGGGCGAAGAGCGAGATTTACAACATTATCAGACGGCTGTCCTCAGACGGCAAGTCAATCATGATTTTTTCATCCGAGCTGCCGGAGCTGCTGAGCGTGTGCGATCGCTTTTATTTGCTGTTCGACGGCCGGATAAAAGCCGAGTTGAAAAACAGCGCCGATATCGACAGCGAGAAAATCGTCAACATAGTGACGGGAGGCGACGCGGCATGAAAAGCGGTGGCATGCGCGGTATCGCGGGCAAAATCAGCAACGAGACGTATATCAATCTGGCGATGCTGATCTCGCTGGTCGTGTTGTTTTTTCTGGCGCGTCTCGCGCTGCCGAAGTTCGCCAGCATCGCCAATATACAAAACCTGATTTCAAATCAATGGTACATCATTTTGCTGGGCATCGGCGTCACTCATCTTCTGATCGCGGGTTATTTCGACATGTCGGTTGGCGGCGTCGTCGCCATGGCTGGCGTGCTGTCGGTATTTTTCTGCCAGGGCAATACCTCAACCGCGTCGGAGCTTTCGCGGGGCTTGAACCTCCCGTACGGAATCTCGATCGCGCTGACTTTGCTCGCGTGCTTGGGCATAGGCGCAATCAATTCGTTCTTCATAGCAAAACTCAAGGTCGCGTCCATCATCATAACGCTGGGCACCATGTCGGTGGCCCGCGGGATAGCGCAGATACTTACTCAGGGCGCGCAGCGCAATACGGACCTTCCCGACGTGTTTACCGTAATAGGCAAAACGTCGATCCCGGGGACCAGCATGACGATCGCTGTGTTGATCGTGGCGGTCTTCGTGATATTGGCCATAGTGGCCGAGAAAAAAACCGTTTTCGGGCGAAGAATTTATCAGATAGGCGCGAACCAGAACGCCGCCAGGCTTTCCGGCGTAAAAGTCGAAAGACAGGTGACGATCCTGTACCTGATCAGCGCTCTCCTTGCCGGAATAACGGGCATTCTGCTCGCCTCCGAATTCGGCGCGGGTTATTCGAGCCGCGGCCGCGGATACGAGTTCGACGCGCTTGTCATTACGCTGCTCGGCGGAACCAGCATCAACGGCGGTTTCGGCTCGGCGTTCGGCACCGTGATCGGCGCGCTCATAATATCGGTCATCACATCGACGGCCACTGGGCTGCTTCTGCGCCCGGAATGGCAGTACATCATCAAGGGCGCGGCGACTTTCATCGCCATCATGGCGCAGCGGTACGCCCTCGAAAAGAGAATGAGCAATGGGTGAGACGAATGAATAAAGAGCTGGACAGAAGCGCCGCGGCTTCGGATTGGCGGGCCGTCGCGAAATCGGTGAACGTTTACGCGGTACTGTTCGTGGTTGTGGCCGTGCTAAGCCTCATCAAGGGGGAACTTTTCGGACGCGGAAACTTCCTGAACTGGAACGACAATCTGGTCAATCTGCTTCGCCTCTCCGCGCCGACCATCGTGATCGCGTGCGGTTTTACCCTGATCATGATCGCGGGTCAGATTGATCTTTCGGTGGGGAGCGCCATGAGTCTGTCGAGCGTGGTGTATTGTATGCTTGTGCTTCACGGGACGCCCATGCTGCCCGCGATGTTCGTCACCATGATCATGGGAATCGGGCTGGGCTTCGTCAATGGCGTGATGGTCATGAGACTCCGCATCACGCCGGTAATAGCCACGCTCATCACGATGAATCTATATCAGGGCATAGCGAGGTATCTGGTGCCGCCGGGGATTTCGGCCATAAAGAGCGGCGGCGGATTGAAAATGCCGGCCTGGATCAACGATTTCGCGCGCAAAGGGGCGGTTTTGGGCCTTCCCCGCGCTTTCTTCGTGGCTATCGCGGTGGTGGTGATCCTGGCGATCATTCAGCGCAAAACAATCCTAGGGAAGTACGCGGCCGCGATAGGCGGCAACCGTGTGGCCGCCGAGCTTTCTGGCATAAATACAAAGCGCGTGGTCACAATTCTTTATATGCTGGTGGGCACGCTCGCCAGTCTGGGGGGCGTGATGCGGGGCAGTTACATGTCGCTGGGCGATCCGCTCTGCGGCGTCGGGATGGAGACCGATTGCATCATCGTCGTTCTGCTGGGAGGCACGGCCTTCACCGGAGGGGAGGGTTCATGCGTCAAGAGCGTGATTGGGGTATTCATCATCATGAGCATAACCGTCGGGCTCAAAGCGGTCATTCCCGAATATTGGCAGTCTTTCGTGAAAAGCTGCGTGCTAAT
>JAISDQ010000002.1 GCA_031264605.1 Synergistaceae bacterium
AGGTTCGAGGCCGACCTCGAAATTCCCTCGCGGCTCGCGTTCGCGGATATGAAGGACAAACTCCTGGAGATACTGAAAATATTGGACGGGCATGAATTTCGGGAGTGGAGCGCGTGTTCTCTGCGCCATAGAGGGCGGATTCTCGCCGACGGCGAAACCTTGGCGGACGTAGGAGCGTTCGATGGGGCGCGGCTCGCCGCGGAGCGGAAACGGTAGGTTCCGTCCGGGCGCCGCGTCCGCACAAAAGACGACTTACGCAGAGAGGAGGTGATTCAAAATGGCAAACATCCAAATATCCCCGGAATCGTTGCGTTCACAGGCTCAGACCCTCCGTAAATACAACGAGGAACACAGAGCCGTTTACGGCCAGATGGACGCGCAAGTTCACAATCTCGTTTCGCAGTGGACGGGCGAGGCGCAGAGCGCTTTCCTGGCGACTTTCGAGGGGAACAGATCGTCGTTCGAGAAGTTCGCCGCGGACATCGACGCATTCGCGAAAATGATGGACGACGCGGCGACCCGCATGGAGCAGGCGGATCAGGAACTCAAGGCGAAAATGGCGATCTGAGGCGGCGGCACACAGGGATCACAGGCCATAAGGAGGTGATTCGAAATGGCAAGCATCAAGATTACCCCGGAGAATCTGCGTGAAGAAGCCACTACCCTGCGCAAGCACAACGAGACGCACAGGGAAGCGTATACCGGCATGGATTCGCTCATTCACAATCTCGTTTCCGAGTGGACGGGCGAGGCGCAGACCGCTTTCGTGGAGACTTTCGACGGGAACAAAACCTCGTTCGAGAAGTTCGGCTCCGACATCGACACGTTCGCTAAACTGATGGACGACACGGCGAACCGCATGGAACAGACCGATCAGGAGATCAAGGCGAAAATGGCAATTTGAACCGGAAACGAAAGACGGCGGGGCTCCCGCGGGCGTCCCCGCCCTTTGTTTAAGGAGGATGGCAAATGGGCCTAAATGAGCTGACAAGCACGCTCGGTAAAATTTTCATCCACAAGGAGGAGATGCGAAAGGACATCGCTTTTCTCAAGCAGGCCGCCGGAAGTTTCAGGGAGGGGGCGAGCGTCTGCAAGCGAGGCGTCGATTCCTCGCGGTGGGCCGGAGAATCGGCCGATATTTTCACGGAGCGTTACGCCGAACTCGCGAAGTCGGTCGACGGTCAGGCCGACGAGTGCGAGCGCATAGCAAAAAAAATGGAAGAGGTCATCGCGTTGTTCGAGCAGGCGGAGAAAGAGACGCAGGCCAAGATCAAGAATTTCTCGTCGGGGAGGAACGGATAAATGGCTGTTATAAATACTGCCGCTACAAGCATCAGACCCAACGACGTCATCGGCGACATCGACTCCATAAATCGGCTCATCGCGAATCAAGACACAGCAATGGACGAGGTCGGCAAGCAGGTTCAATTTCTATCCTCCGTGTGGGATTCGGACGCGCAGAGGGAATTCGACGCGGCTTTCACTCAGACGAGGAGGGAAATCGCCGAATTCAACAGAGCGCTGACCCAATATGCCGACATGATGAAAATGTCCGTGAGAAATTTCGAGGCGGTAGACAAAAACCTGGGCGCTTCTTTGAAGAACGTCGGGTAGAGGGGGCGAAATCATGGCGGATATCATAACGTTTGACCCCGCGTATTTTCAGGAACTGACCAAAGACCTGGGGAACGTCTCCAAATCCCTGGGCGAGGCCAAAGCCAGTTTGCAGAAAGCCACCGTGGGCCTCGACAGTGGCCTCGTAGCCTTCGCCCTGTGCGCGAAGCTCAACGACGACATAAAACAGGTCAAAAAGACCGCCGACGCCCGCGTCAGCGAGACAAACGGATTCTCCAAAGCCCTGACAGGCGGTATAACGCGCGTCAACAGTTGGGAAACGACCACGAAAAACAGGGAATCAGGCCTCGCCGCGCAGTTAAGCAAAACATGGGGATTCGAGAACGGGAAATTCACCGGGGAGACGGGGCAGACCACGGCAGGTACTGTGGCTTCGCCTTCAACTTCATCGAATGGTGCGAACTTGACGGCGCAGAACATGGGTTCTAAGTATTACAGCCAGAACCTTTCGGGGGTGCCGAGGACATTGATCAACGATTATGATGGGAAAGAGCATATGAACTGCGTCTATTACGCCCGTTCCAGGGCGATGGAGGCAAACGGTTTGGATGCTTACTCACCAAAGGGGTCAGGGTCGGAGATCCAGGCTAACAGCATCGCACATTTCCCCGGACACGATGTATTTATCGAGAATGTGGAACGCGATGCTAGCGGTCAGCCTACAAAAGTTGTTTTTACCGAAAGCAACTGGGGAGGCGCGGCGGACGGCCATCGGGTAGAAATGTCCTATTCCGAATTTGTGAATCGGTCCGGTTCTAAAGTCAACGGCTATACGTATTTTTAAGAGGTGATTTCTCATGCCCAAAATACTGGCCATAACCGATGCTATGCACAGCTACGCGAAAAGCGTTCTCTCCAGAGCCGGGGAAATCCAGTCGAGCCACGGTGAATTGGCGAAAATTGCCGGCGGCATGACCACGTATTTCAACGGCACGCTGCCGGCGCTTCTTACCCAAAGACTGACCGACATGAAGAAGAAGCACGACGCCCTGCACGAAAAAATCTCGCAGTACTCGGAAAAAATCGACTACGCCGCCGACAACTACGAATGGAGCGATAAGGAGATAGCGAGTTGGATGGGGCAAATCGGCCAGGAACCACCTAAACCTATCCCTGAGCCTAGTCCTGATCCCGTACCTGTGCCTGATCCTGATCCTGTACCTGATCCTAAACCCCGTTTCCCTAGGCCTGATCCTGGGCCAAAACCTACTAAACCGGCCCCTGGAGATGGCAACGGCAGGCACAGGCCCAGATACGGCATGCGCAGACATCGCCACGGCAACTGGCGCAGACGCGGCATGCACAAACATCGCCGCGGTAACTGGCGTGAGAATCAGGATGGGAATGGGGATACGAGCGGCGGAACCCAGCCCGTCGGCGGCGCGTCGGGCGGTACGGTCACCACGCAGCCGGGAGTGACGGGATATGAGGATTCCGACAGTATAAACGATTTCCTCAAAGCGATTTTTGGCAATTCCACAGGCGGTACGACCGACAGCAAGTCCGGCAGCGGTTTCAATATGAATTCGTTCAACTCTTTTTGGGCGATGCTTCTGAAATTACTGAAGAGCTTGCAGGGGGAGGAGAATTCCGATTTCTCAGGGGAAGAATTCTTCGACGGCACGGACGTTCAGTAGCGCTTGCTCCAAGGACACGGTGCGCGCTCCGAGATTTCGGGCGGGGCGATATTTTGACAAGGAACGGTGATCTGACATGCCCAAGATACTGGCAATAACCGAGACAATGCACGGCAACGCGAAAAACATTCTCGCGAGAGCCGGAGAAATTCAGTCGAGCCACGGCGAGATGGAGCGCATAACGAACGGCATGGCGCCGTATTTCAGCGGCACGCTGCCGGAGCTTCTTACCCAACGGCTACACGACATGAAAAAGAAGCACGAGGCGCTGTACGAAAAGATATCGCAGTACTCGGAAAAAGTCGACTTCGCCGCCGACAACTACGACTGGAGCGACCAGGAGATCGCCGGCTGGGCCGGCCGGCTCGGCGTTGGAGTGGCGATGCTGAAGAGCGGAGGAGCAGGTGGTACCGGAACAGACAGCACTGGAACAGGCAGTGGATTTAGATATTTCAGCCAAACTAACAACCCCGACGAATGGGGTAATTATACGGATTACATGTACACAGGCTGCAATATTGCGTCTTTCTCTATGGCGTTGAGTTCAATGGGTATTAACGTGACACCTGGAGACGTTACGGGAGTCAACGAGGAGCTTTTGCGCAATTCGAAATATTCGGTGGGAAATGGCGATGGCCAGTATCATCCGACGTACCTCAATGGTTCTACTCTCGCCCCTGAATACGGCACAAAATATACGTCTGTCGGCACAAGCGCGTCCAATATTGACGACTATCTCACGCAACACGCTCAGAATCCCGAAAAATATTCTCTTCCCGTCGTCAAAATAGAAGAGGCAAATTCGCCGAGCGGCGTACACTTCATAGTCATCACAGGAAAGGATGAAGCGGGAAACTACACCATTGCTGACCCGGCTAGCAGTAATCACAGGACGATTTCTGCGTCTCAAATAACGTCTGCTTATAGATTAGAAGCAGTTTAGAGTTAAGGTGCAGTGCTTAACGGGCTATCTCTGACAAATATAGAGTGATCGCCATGAAATTTTTTTTGTTGCACTCTCCCACATCGTCCGCATGCGTCCCGACAACGGAGACAACGCAACCTATATCGCCGTGGAGGCGCTAAACGCATGACCGACATCAAACAGTACGAACCACTGTGGGGATCATGGTACGTGGAGTCCATGATAGGCGAGGGGTCTTTCGGCAAAGTCTACAGGGTCAAAAAAGAGGAATTCGGCAAAAGCTACTTCTCCGCGGTGAAGATAATTTCCATCCCGCAGAACGAATCCGCCGTGCGCCAGGCGCTGAGCGAGGGCCTGGACGATGTTTCGGCCAGGAGTTACTTCCACGCCTTTGTCGTCGACATAATCCAGGAAGTCGACCTGATGAGCGCGTTCAGGGGGAACAGCAACATCGTCTCCCTGGAGGATCACAAGGTCATAGAGTACAGCGGCGAAATCGGCTGGGATATCCTCATCCGCATGGAACTTCTGGAGAGTCTCTCGGAGCGAGTGACTCAAGCCCCGCTATCGGTCAGCGAGGTGATAAAGCTGGGCGTCCACATCTGCCGGGCGCTGGAGCTGTGCGCCGCGAAACGCCTCATACATCGCGATATCAAGCCTGATAATATTTTCGTCTCGCAGTACGGCGATTATAAACTGGGTGATTTCGGCATCGCGAGGCAGATAGAGCGCACGGTGTCGGGCATGTCGAAGAAGGGCACGGAGACATACATGGCCCCCGAAGTCTACAAGGGACAGGAATACGGCGCGTCCGTCGACACCTACTCGCTGGGCATAGTTATGTACCGCTATTTGAACCACAACAGGCCGCCGTTCTGGCCGGAGTTTCCGGCGACCGTCACTCCCCATGACCGGGAGGAAGCATTGCTGCGGCGAATCAGGGGCGAGGCCGTCCCAAGTCCGCCCGGCTTGACGCCCGAGCTTTGCGCGGTGATCCTGAAGGCGTGCGCGTACGACCGCGCCGAGAGATTTGCCGGCGCGACTGAAATGCGCGAGGCTCTGGAACGCGCGTCGGACGGCGTTTCGTATTCACCGCCGGTGATACCGACGCCTGCCGGACCACAGAGCGCACAGGCTTCGCATACCCCGGAGCCGATGGAATTTACATCGGCCGGCGAATTTACCGAACACGTATTTGCCGGCAGGATCGGCGCGTTTCTTGTAAATGACGCCCATGACGACGGAAAGAAAGACGCCGCGGCGGAAGTTCCGCGAGGCGTATTGAACAAACTCGCCGCGGCGGGAGGGATATCGTTCGGCGTTTTGGCCTTGCTTTGCCGGCCCGGTCTCAGCTTAAACAACCTTTGGATTTTCTTCGGGTTATACGCATCGTGCGCCGTCCAGTGCGCCCTGAAATTTCGGTATAAATTCGTGAACGCGGCATTCGCGGCGGTGAATATCGCGTATTTGTCGTACGGCTTTTTGCGCGCTTTTCAAATATTCGACTATCATTTGTTCGCCATGACCTGCGCTTTCATAGCGGTTTGGACGCTTGGAGGCGCGCCGCGCCGCGGGCGGTTTTTCGCGATATTCGGCGCGGCGGCGGCGGTAATTTCGGGGATTTTGTCGGTCAACGCCGTTTATGGGATTCGCTCGGGCGGCTATCACGCTTACGTGGCCGGCTCGATAGCGATTCCGTTCCTCATCGCGATCGCGTGCCTGAGTTGCTGGGCCGTAGCGGGAAATAACGGAAAAAGGTGTATTTGCGGCGCGGGCGCGCTCATGGCGGTTCAATTTTTTCCGATGGCCGCGATGGCCGCGCTTTTCGCGTCCTCCGCGATTCGCGGGCACCAGGCGCCGGTACAAACCGGCGCGTTGTTTTATATGACGAGCGCCAACGCTTTGAGAATACCGCTGGGGCTATCCCGTTGGTTATGGTTGTCGCTGCCGGCGCAGCCTCTGGCGTTCGCGCCGTTTTTCGCGCTTATGCTGGCATGGCGCAAGCCTGACGTATTTTTGGACGTCTTCGGAAGGAACGGCATTAAAAAAACGGCCGCGGCCACGCTTATTGGGGTTGTCCTCTTATCTCTCGCCGCCTGGGGCATATCCGCCGTTTCCGACGTTCTTCTCATCGGCGCGTTCAAGTGACTGGCGTTCGCGGAACCTTGGGGATTCTATTCGCGCCTCGTCATCTGTTCCAGCGATAAATTTCTCGTGTGCTCCGTGCTGATCCAATCCCCCTGGCGTCCCACCGCGAAAAGCGCCCGGAAAATAATGGGCAGCCAGGTGAGCCCATACCAGAAGAAAGCGGGGACATGCCGGACGCACCCCAACATTACGCGCCCGTGCCTTATAGAAGAGCCGAGGACGGAGCAGAGAGCGCAGAACACGACCGCCGTGACGAACGGCAATCCGAATAATGAAATCAGCGGCGCGGCCGTATCTGCGGAAAATGTCCCGCGTTCCGCCAATGTGAGCGCCGTTCCCGCCGCAAGGGCCAACACGGCGACGCAGCACTTCGCGGGGGCTAGCAGGTACATCAGCAGATCCAGATATTGGATTTTACGCGTCTTTATGAACATGGAGAAAACCGGTTTCCCGTAGTTCCAGAGAGTCCAGTAATGCCCCCGCATCCATCTCGTTCTCTGTCTCATCGACGCGGAGAGGCTCTGAGGTTTCTCGTCGTAGATGACGGCGTGGTCATTCCAATGTACCCTGCTTCCGGACAGTATCATCCGCGTCGACATCTCGAGGTCTTCGGTCAGGCTCTCGTAATTCCAACCCAGCCTGCGGAGCGCCGACGTCTTTACGACCAGGCCGGTTCCCCCCATGGTACAGGACAATCCCCAGGTTGCGCGCGCCATCTGCCAGAAGCGGTTGGTAAACCAATACGCGGTGGCGTAAGACATGGTGAGCCAGTTATCGTTTGGATTTTTGACGTCGAGCATCCCCTGAATGGCGTCCGCGCCCGGATGTTCCTCCATGTAATCGTTCATGCTGGACAGAAAATCCGCTTCCGCCAGGTTGTCGGCGTCGAACAGGGCTATGGCGTCGAAATCGTCCATCGGTATCTTCTCAAGAGCCCATTTCACGTTCCACGTCTTGCCCTTCTTCGCGAAACTGCTCCGAATAAACGCCTCGGCGCCGCAAGAAACGGCCACTCCTGCCGTGTCGTCGCCGCAGTCGTCGCATGACACAAAAACGCGGTAATGATCGCGGGGATAGCGCTGCCCGTTCAAACTGCGCAGCAGCGGCGCGAGAACGGCGGCTTCGTTGTGGGCCGGTATCAGCACCGCGAATTTCCTGAGCGACTTGGCCTCGATAGGGCTTTTTTGAGCGAATATTCCCCCGCATCCGACCGCGAACTGAAAGACGACGTCCGCCAGAAGCAGATAAAGGACGATATAAAGCCCTATCCACGTTATCTTCAGTATCAACGCGGCCGCGGGCATTCACTATCCGCCATTTCGAAAAATTCCCCAGCCGATTGAGCGCGCTCTTTCCATATATTTATTGGCAAAATTTCGGAATTACCTCGCTTATTTCTTTCCACTTTGAATCATTTCGGCGTTCATATTCATCCTGTTCATCCTGTTTGCACATCACGCGGCATCATTCCCCTGTGAAATATTATATCAACTTTCCCGTCGTTTCATATCGCCCTCTTTCACGGGATGAAAAATGCCTATTGACAAAGCTTGGTTGTCTGGCGTAATATAGTTGAAGGATTGCTCAACTGTTTAATTAAAGGGGAATCGTTTATGGAAAAACAACCATCCTGCGATTGTGACGTAATTCACGAAGACGTTGTCCGCGAAGTGCGCGGGAAGATGTTTACAAAACGGCGCTGCAACGACCTCGCGTCGTTGTATAAGATGTTCGCCGACGGCACCAGGGTTCAGATTCTTCACGCGCTCGAGTGCGGCGAGATGTGCGTGTGCGATCTCGCGGTTCTGCTTGGCGTGACGAAATCGGCGGTGTCGCACCAGTTGAAGTCGCTGAGGTTATCGAACCTCGTGAAATTCCGCAAAGAGGGGCAGATCGTCTTCTACTCGCTGGCGGACTCGCACGTTAAAGACATTCTCGACAGGGGTTTCGAGCATATCGACGAATAAGGGGCATTTTTTTGCCTTAATTATTGAACATATGAACAACTACTCAATAAATGGAGGTCACGCTTATGGAAAGGGCGTTTTTGCTCAAGGGACTCAACTGCCCCAACTGCGCAGCTAAAATAGAACACGAGATCGGAGCGCTCGACGGAGTTACGTCCGCGGACGTCAACCTCATGAACGAGACGCTGAAACTCACTCTGCGTCACGGTTATTCGGGAGATATTTCGACGGCCGTAAAACGAATCGTCGCCGCGCACGAACCGGACGTTCTCGTAAAACAGGGCGATAACCGCGTCTTTGCCAACGCGCCGCTCGACGACGGCTCTGTAAGAAGAGCGGTCGTCAGTCTTGCGGCGGGCGCTTTGATAAACGGCCTCGGCATAGCGGCCGCGAACTCTTTTGCGGGGTTTGGACTGCTGATCGCCGCCTACGCCGTTCTGGGCGGCGACGTGGTTCTCAAAGCGGCCAGGAACGCCGCGAAAGGCCGGATATTCGACGAAAACTTTCTGATGAGCGCCGCGTCGCTCGGAGC
>JAISDQ010000042.1 GCA_031264605.1 Synergistaceae bacterium
CAGGGCGTGTAAAGTAGCACAAATACCAAAAAACTGAAGGCCTGGAGCGTGCTGAACATGACGCTCATCACCGCGGGCAGCTCTCCGGGCGTCGTGCCCGAGACGACGGCCAGGGTGGAGATAGTGGCTTCTTTGGCCATTATTCCCGTTATCACCGCTATGGTCGCTTGCCAGAAGCCAAAACCCAGCGGCGCGAAAATTGGCGACAGCATACGGGATAGGGACGCCAGAACGCTTTGCTCGTAGTCGTCCACCATGTACAGCCGCACGTCGAAATTGCTCAAAATCCAGATTGCGACCGTGGCCACGAAAATGACGGTGAAAGCGCGTGTCAGAAAGTCATAGCATTTCTCCCAAAGCAGAACAAACACGCTTTTCGCGTTGGGCAGCCGGTAGTTCGGAAGTTCCATAACGAACGGAACGGGGTTCCCCTGAAAAAAAGGAACGTTCTTGAGCGCCAAAACCACGGCCGTGCCGATGATTATGCCCAGCACATAAAGCAGCGTCATGACGGCGGCCCCGTGATCAGGGAAAAAAACGGCGGTAAGCAGGGCGTAAATGGGCAGTTTGGCGGTGCAGCTCATGAAAGGAAGCAGGATTATGCTCAAGACCCTGTCCCGTTCGCTGGGAAGCGTGCGCGCCGACATGGCGGCCGGAACCGTGCATCCGAAGCCCAGCAGCATGGGGACGATACTGCGCCCCGAAAGCCCTATCTTCCTGAGAGGCTTGTCCATTACAAAAGCGATGCGCGCCATATAGCCGGAGTCCTCCAGCAGCGACAGAAGCAGAAACAGCGTGGCAATGACCGGAACGAAGGTGATGACGGTCCCGACGCCGGTGAGAATCCCCTCCGTCACGAATCGGCGAAAAACCGGGTTGATTCCGGCCGTCTCCAGTAAATCGTCCACCGCCCCGTTGAGCGAGCCGATCGCGTCACCGAGAACGTCCGAGAGCGGAACGCCGACGACGCCGAAGGTCAGCCAGAAAACGCAGACCATTATCGCCATGAAAATAGGCAGGGCGAAAAACCGATGCGTCAGCACGCGGTCGGCCGCGGCGCTGCGCTCACGTTCGCGGCTTCTCGCGCGTTTGTTAACCGTCTCCCCTATGACGCGCTCTATAAACTTGTAGCGCATGTCGGCGAGTGCCGCCTCGCGGTCGGTTCCGATCTCATTTTCCATCTCGCGCACGAGATGCCCCACTGTTTTCATCTCGTTTTCGTTCAACGAGAGTTTTCCGGTGACCGGCGCGTCGCCCTCCACCAGTTTGGTCGCGGCAAATCTGTTGGGGATGCCTATCCTTTCCGCGTGGTCCTCGACGATGTGGGCTATGCTGTGAATACATCGGTGCACGGGGCCGGTGCAGAAGTCTGTGACGGCGGGTTTCACGCGTTCGTTCGCCGCGTCTATCGCCGCGTCGACCAGCTCGTGGATGCCCTCGTTTTTGCTCGCCGATATGGGTATCACGGTAACTCCGAGCCGTTTGGAGAGGGCCCGGACGTCCACCTCGTTGCCGTTGGCGCGCATTTCGTCCATCATATTGAGCGCGACCACAAGAGGCATGGAGAGTTCTATCAGTTGAAGCGTGAGGTAAAGGTTGCGCTCGATGTTCATCGCGTCGACGATGTTGATTATAGCGTCCGGTTTCTCGTCGATCAGCACGTCGCGGGTTATCATCTCCTCGCCCGAATAGGGCGAAAGGGAGTAAATTCCGGGCAGGTCGACGACCTCGGCGAATTCGTGCCCCTTTATCCTGCCCTCGTGCCTCTCGACGGTGACGCCGGGGAAATTTCCCACATGCCGCGAAGCGCCGGTAAGCTGGTTGAAAAGGGTGGTCTTGCCGCTGTTCTGGTTGCCCGCCAGAGCGAACACCAGTTTTTTGCTCTCGCCCATCACGCGGCCCCCGGCTCGACCTCTATGCTGGAGGCGTCCTCCAGACGCAGGGACAGCGAATACCCCCGAAGCTCCAACTCGACCGGATCTCCCATCGGAGCCGCCTTGAAGACGGTCACCTCCGTTCCCGGAGTGAGCCCCATATCCAGCAAACGCCGCCGCAGCGCGCCCTGTCCCGTAACGGCGACGATACGCGCGTTGCGTCCGATTTCGAGTTTATCCAAAGTCATGGGGCCGCGCCTTCCTGTCCCGAAATTCGAGCGGTCTCCGGTTCGTTCGCTTTGCGCAAGTATATTTTAACTTTTTCCCGGCGGAACAGCACAATTTTATAGTCAAAACTCCCTCACCCTCCTCAATTATGTAACGCCGCGCCGTCATTGTCAAGGATTGTTCATGCGCCCAAATTACCGCCAAATTACAGCGGCGGGTCATTTTTCATATTGTGTTAAAATTCATACAAGTTTTTACCGGAGGCCGGCGAATGAATATCGGGAAGAAATCGACTTTTTTATGCTATATCATGAATTTATCGAGCGCGGTTTGCATTACGATGATAGGACCGACGCTGCCGCAAATTTCAAAAGAATTTTCTTTTGATCTGTCGGGTTTGGGCATTTTGCTCACGTGCCAGTTTGTCGGTTTTACGGTATTTGTGGTGGCTTCCGGTATCGCGTCGGACCGCATCGGCAAAAAAAGCGTTGTGAGCGCGGCTTTAATTACTCTCACGGTAGCGTGTTTCGCTTTTTCATTTGCGGCCGGTACTTTATCTTTATGTTTGGCGCTGTTATTTTTAGGCGGCGGCATGGGCATTCTGGAAACAATGTCAAACGCGCTGCTGGCGGATATAAATCCTGACGACGCGGTGTTTCAGGTGAATTTCCTGCAGGTTTTTTTCGGAATAGGCGCGATACTGGGGCCGATTATCATAGGGTACGCTTACTCGAAAGGCGTCTCTTGGAGGACGGTTTACAAAAGCTGTGGCGCGCTGATGATATTTTTATCGTTGTGGTTTGTCGCGAATAAATTGCCCGAGCTGCCAAAGACCGAAAAAATCAAGTTGAGTTATGTCAAGGATTTATTTTTTGACAAAAGATTTTTTATGATTTGCCTTTGCATGTTTTTTTATACGGGCGCCGAGACAAGCGGCTGGGGGTGGATGTCGACCTATACCGAAAGGAATCTGGGCTTCTCCGTCATGGAAGCGAGCGCGGCTGTGGCGGTATTTTGGATTGCGGTTACACTGGGCAGGTTGGCGATATCCTTTTCGATTCGAAAATTTGAGGTTCGCAGGATGATAATGTCTCTCGCTTTTTTGACGGGCATCATATGCGTCATAATGGGGGCCGCGAAAGAACGGTGGCTTGTGTGGCTGGTTATTTTCCTGTTGGGTCTAGCGTGTTCGAGCCAGTGGGGCTTGATATTGTCCTACGGAACGGAAAGGTACAGACGCAACTCGGGCACGGTATTCGCGATGCTGGTTGCCAGCGGAAGCGTTGGAATGTCGGCGGTTCCGTATCTTACGGGAGTCGTGGGGGATTTGTTCGGGATGCGTTCGGCGCTGCTGATACCGGGTATGTTGTTTATCATGATTTCTCTGGCGTTTGCGGTAATTCCCAGATTAAAAACAAACGAAGAAAATTTTCAGTAAATTATTGCCGGCGGTTGGCG
>JAISDQ010000170.1 GCA_031264605.1 Synergistaceae bacterium
GCTACGAAACGCTGCGCGCCGATATCCGCCCTGATATCCTTATCCGAGATATCTTCGAGGGAGTGAGTCTCCCAGTCGTATAAAAACGTTCCGTCTTTCGTCGCGGCGTATATGCGGACGTAAGGCGGCAATCCGTTCGCCATAGGCACAGTCCATCCGGTCTCGCCCCGGTTGAGGCCCGACATCGCCCACAGGATATTTGACAGTTCCTGAGCGGACAGCTCCCCTTTCGGGAAACCGCCTCCCGGCGCGGACTGGCGAAGCTTGAGCGCCTCGAAAAGCCCCATTCCGCCGCTGGTCTGGGGATCAGGCAGTTTTGCCGCGGCAAAAGCGATTGACGTCCACAATACCAGCAACGTCGCCATAAACCAAAATATCGACAGCTTCTTCATGATGTTTCCCTCCTAATAAAGTTTGCAAGCTCAACAAAATAATATATCTTCGCGCGATTTTATTCAACGCCGCAATCTTGAAAAATAACGATATTTCTTGTTTATTAAATCATTTATTTAAGTTTTAACAAATTTTCGCCTGTAATAAGTGGAAATATCCTTGCATATGAATGTTTTAAGAGACTTTTCCCGGACATAAGTTGTGTTTGACAAATGCAACTTGTTAATGTAATATCCTCCACGTCAAACCTTCCTCGTGTTCGAGGAAGCGGACAAAGCCGGAAAGATTTGTTTATGATAATCAATATGGCAATGTGCGGCATTTGACGTCGTATTTAATTTAGAATTTCGTGAGTAGTTGGGGTTATGTCCTTAAAGGGCTTTATAGTTGGATTATTGCCGGGGAGGCGCAGATTCGCGTGAAAAAATATGTTTTGACCTACATACTTTCTTTCCTGATAGTGACCTGTCTTCTGGGAACGGGCGCTCATGCCGCTAAGTACGCTTCATGGAATGAAATAGTGGATGAGATGCATTCGGTCATCGACAAGGCCGACAAGGCTTACCAGGGGGGAGACGCGAATGCCGCCAAGGATTTCGTCAACGACGCCTATTTCGGATATTACGAAAAGGAGGGCGTGGAACGGGCGGTTCTCTCTTACGTTTCCGGCAAAAGGGCGTCGACCGTCGAATATCAGTTCAGCGCGGCGAAACGTTTGATGACGGAGGGCGCTTCCGTATCCGAAGTCCGGCAATCTCTCGACCTTCTCAAAAAAATGCTCCGCGAGGACGCCAATAAGCTCGACGGCAAGGAAGAGAGCGCGATGGGCGTATTTATAGCCTCCATGCTGATAATTCTCCGCGAGGGTTTCGAGGCGATACTTGTCATAGCGGCGATAGCCGCCTATCTGATCCGCTCGGGAAACAGCGCGTCGAACAGGGTCGTCTACGGAAGCGCCGTGGCCGCTTTGATAGCGTCGGCGCTCGCGGCTGTGGCCCTGCAATATGTTTTCGAGGTGAGCGGCGCCAATCAGGAGATACTGGAAGGCGCGGCGATGCTGCTGGCGGTGGTGGTGCTGTTCTTCGTGAGCAATTGGATGGTGTCGAAGGCCGAAAGCGAAGCGTGGAAACATTATATCGAGAACAAGGTGCAGACGGCCGTCGAGACGGGAAGCCAGTTCGCGTTGGGCGCGGCCGCTTTTCTGGCGGTGTTCCGCGAAGGCGCGGAGACCATACTCTTCTATCAGGCCCTTTTCGCCGAGACGGAGACGTACAAAAATATGGCGTGGGTCGGCTTCGGCGTGGGATGCGTCGCGCTGGTATTTATCTTCCTGGCGGTGCGATACGGCTCGCTCGTGATTCCGATAAAGCCCTTCTTCATGGGAACGAGCATTCTCATGTACATAATGTCCATAGCTTTCGCCGGCGGCGGGGTCAAGGAACTTCAGGAAGCCGACGTGCTGAGCGTGACTCCGGTGAATTTCGTTCAAAGCGTGGATATACTCGGTATTTATCCGACTTTGGAGACGTTGCTGCCTCAGATCGTGCTGCTCGCGCTCGCCGTCGCGTCGATATTCTACTATCGCTCGAAGGGGCGCAAAGTCAGAGCGGCGGCGTAAAAATACGGCTAGTTTAATCAATACCATATATTAAAGGGAGGTTTTTTGTAATGAGGGCAAGTTTCAAGGTTTTGTTGGCGGCGGTACTCGTGATTGTTTTAGGGACGTTCGGAGCTATGGGCGAAGCGGCCGCTCCGGCGCCGGGCGAAGATACCGCGGGTTTCGAGGAGTTTCCGATAGGTGACGATCAGGTAGTCGGACCGCTCAATATAGCGGGGGTTTATTTCCAGCCCGTCGATATGGAGCCGGCCACTGCGGGCGGCCTGCCCGCCTCGCAGTCGGATATGCATATCGAGGCCGACATATCGGCGACGGAAGGCAACGAACTCGGATACGGCGCCGGGGATTTCGTACCGAATCTCACAGTGAGATACATAGCCGAGAAACAGGGCGGCAGGAAAATAGAGGGCGCCATGATGCCGATGAGCGCTTCCGACGGCCCGCATTACGGCAACAACGTCAAACTCGACGGCGCCGGAACCTACAAGATAACTTTCATCATAGAGAGCCCTGAAAAACAGGATTACCTGCTTCACGTCGACAAAGAGACAGGCGTTGCCGGCAGATTCTGGAAAGAGCCGATCACCGTTTCCTGGGATTTCGATTTCATACCCAGGACTTGGTAATCCATAAAGCGGCGGATTTCCTCCCCAAATCCCACGCAACACGTTCGTTTTTTGTTTGCGCGCCCTTTTCAGGCGCGCAAACAAAATTTATTTTGAGGTCACAGGAGAATTTTCATGTTGGAATACCTTATCAAAATCATAGCGGATACTTTCTGCGCTTCGATCGCTCTGTCACTTTTGGCGTCGCTCCTGTGGAAAGAAAAGAGCCGCAAACTCGGGAATGATTTTTACCGCGGCGCGGTTACAGGCGTCGCGGCGGCTTTTATATACGCGGTTCTGAAACGTAACACCGGTTTTGCCGTGAGGGAATATTACGATCTCGGAGCGCTTGCCGTATCGCTTTTGGGCACGGTCGGCGCGATCGTCTCGGAAGCGTTCGCGTTTGGGAAATCGGACGGACGCGCGCGCGCACGGTTCGGGCGAACCTCGGTTTTTTGCGCCGTGTCGGGCCTGTCCGCGCTGGCGTTTCCGAATATACTGCTTTATCCCTTCGCCTTTGCCGTCGGAATGGACAATATCTGGAACGCCGATTTCGCGCTGAGGGTCACGGGATACGCGCTGGGCCTCCTGATTTCGTTTTGTACCGGAGCGGCGCTGTTCCGCATATCGGGGCCCGCGTCCCGGCGAACCTCCCTGTGGGCCGCCCTGCTGTCGTTCGCGGTCATTCTGCCGAAACTGCTCCTGTCGGTGGCGCGCATACTCGTCGGCAGGAATCTCATTCCGAGATACAAACCACTCACCAGGTTCGTCATGTGGGGCGTGGAGAGGGAGAATTATTTCGCCTACGCGCTGATGGCCGTATGCGCCCTCCTCGCCGCGGAGGCAATCGTAAAAAGCCTCTCCGGCGCCGCTTCGGGCGAAAATCCGGCCGAGGTGAGACGCGCCAGGTACATGTCGCGCCTGGTTCGCAGGTTCAGCCTGTCGGTCATTCTGGGCGTGGTACTGTCATGCCTGACTCTCACCGCCGGCGTGGCTTACAGCAACAGGGGCGTCGAACTCGTTCCGCCCATCGAACTTCCCGCGTCGGACGGCAAAATTACGATTCCTCTGGATATGGTTGACGACGGACATCTGCACCGTTTCGTCCATAATGCCCCAAAGGGTTCCTCGACCGTGGGTGTGCGGTACATCGTGGTGAAAAAAAACGAGACGGCTTACGGAGTGGGGCTCGACGCCTGCGACGTGTGCGGCCCGACAGGATATTACGAACGCAAGGGGCAGGTTGTCTGCATACTGTGCGACGTGGTGATGAACAAATCCACCATAGGCTTGCCGGGCGGATGTAACCCCGTACCGCTTCCCTTCAAGGTGGAGGGCGGAAACATGATAATCGGGACGGCTGATCTCGAAGCGGAAGCGCGCCGTTTTTAGGAGGATAAGGTTATGTTTATGAGAATGCTGATAGGCGCGATATCGAGACAAAAGGCGCGCTCGCTCACAATAGCGCTCGCGATGGCGCTAGGGGCCTCGCTCGCGACGTCGATGCTCAACGTCATGCTCGATGTGGGCGACAAGGTAAATCAGGAACTGAAGGCTTACGGGGCAAACCTCACCGTCGTCCCTAGGAGCGCTTCGATAATGGACGATCTTTACGGGGAGACCGACCGGGCCGGGAAAGGGGAAAAATATCTGGCGGAGGATGAGCTTCCCAAACTCAAGACAATTTTCTGGGCTTTCAACATAGTCGATTACACGCCGTATCTCGACATCGCCGCTTCCGTCGCCGGACCGAAGGGCACCTTCGAAGCGCCCGTCTCGGGAGTGTGGTTCGACAGGCGTTTCGACGCACCAACCGGAGAAGCGGTGGAAACGGGCATGATACGGATGAAATCATGGTGGCGTCTGGAGGGAGATTGGCCCGCGGAAGACGGATCCCAATGCGTAGTGGGCGCGAACCTCGCGTCGAAACTGGGAATAGAGGCGGGAGACACTTTGACGGCCGCTTCCCAAAAATCCGAGACAGTCACGGTGTCCGGCATTTTTCACAGCGGCGGGGACGAGGACGACGCGCTGTTCGCTCCGCTCGCCGTGGCGCAGCGAATCGCGGACAAGCCGGGGCTCGTGAACCGTATCGAGGTGAGCGCCCTGACAACTCCCGAGAACGAACTCGCCCGGCGGGCGGCGCAAAATCCGAACAGCCTCTCCCGTCACGAGTGGGATACGTGGTATTGCACGGCATACATCAGTTCCATAGCTTACCAAATTGAGGAAGTGATAAGCGACGCCCGGGCCAAACCGGTGCTGAGGGTCGCCGAGGGCGAAGGCGCGATTTTGAAAAAGACGCAGATGCTGAT
>JAISDQ010000171.1 GCA_031264605.1 Synergistaceae bacterium
TTATGATCGGAGAGCGCCTGGCGGTATTCGACGAGGCCGAGGAAGGACTGAACCGCCCTGGCGCGGAGAAGCTGCGGGGCGTACTGCGGATGCTGAAGGACAAGGGCGTCGCGTCGATACTCGTCTCGCACGACCCGGAATTTCTTCTGTCCATGTGCGATCGCGTCACCGTGCTCAGGAACGGCAGAAAATTTTCGACTGTGAAAGCGTCCGAGGTCGGGCCCGGCGAACTCGTGACGCTGACCGGAGAGCCAGCCGCCGAAATCCCGCGGGCCGAAACCTCCCCCGGGAAAGTAACGCGCGAGGCCCAGGCGTTTGGGCTGTCGCTGCGCGGCGGCGAGATAACGGGGGCGGAAATTTCGGACGGAGAGGCTAAGACGGGCGTGATAAGGGCTTTGTTCGGCGTCGATCCCAGGCCGAAAGGGGACGTCAGCATATTCGGCTTCTCCATGCGGATGTCTCCTCCCGGAGGAGCCGTGAGGCATCGCATAGGGCTTTCACGGGAAGAGAGAAAACTGCGCGATTGCGCGCTATATGTCACCGTGCGGAAGAATACCGCGTACGCGAGGTTCGAGCGCGCGCCGATCAGAATGGGAGGGGAATCTCCTTTTTCGGGCGTGCTGGGCTTCGGCAAACGTTCCGATCCGGTGAGGGAGACCCTGGTGTACGCGCCCGAGATATTCACGCCGTCCGAGACGTACGGCGGCCGGTCGCCCGCCGACCTCATGTTCAAAGACATCGACGCGGTAATTTTCGACGAACCGTCGCGAGGCGCGGACGAGTCCGCGAAATCGGAAATATACGCCTTCATCGCCGAACTCGCGAGGCGCGGCATTGCGGTATTGGTTTTCACTACTAGGAAGAAAGAGTTGGAAAGTCTGTGCGATCGAGTGGCTGAGATACGCGGGGCGGAGTAAAAGCGCGCGAAACGGTCCGCCCCGGCCGCCGAATTTATCCGTATCTCCCTATGACATTGTGAACACGGTGCCGCTGTTGCCCTTGAGGGCGTCCAGCGCCTTATCCAATGAAGTTATGATCGCTTTTTTGTCCGGGAACCGGCGGACAAATTTAATGGCCGCCATGACCTTGGGCAGCATGCTGCCCGGTGCGAAATGCCCCTCTTCCACGTATTTCACGGCGTCGCGCACGGTTATATGCGCCAGTTCCTTCTGATTGGGCTTGCCCCAGTTGACGCACACCCGCTCGACGCCGGTCAGTATGAGAAGATAATCGGTTCGGATATCCTCCGCCAGCAGTTCCGCGGTCATGTCCTTGTCGATCACGGCGGGTATGCCGGAGAGAGAACCGTCCATGTTCTCGATGACGGGAATCCCGCCGCCGCCGCCGGCGATGACTATGGTGGTGTCCCAAAGCTGTCTTATCGAGTCGATCTCGGTTATGCGAAGCGGCTCGGGGGAGGCGACGTAGCGCCGCCAGCCGCGCCCGGCGTCCTCTTTCATCAGGTAGCCCTTCTCCAGAGTGAGGATTTCGGCCTCGTCCCTGGTGAAGAACGCGCCTATGGGCTTCGTTGGGTTACGGAAAGCGGGATCGTTTTTATCCACCACGACCTGGGTGAGTATCGTGACGACCGGGATGTCGCGGTTTCTGTATCTTATCGCGTCGCGCAGGCACTGTTGAATCTGGTAGCCGATGTATCCCTGGCTCATGGAGCCGCACACGTCGAACGGCATCACTGGAAGCTCCGCGTCGGCCTGGTTCGCCACTTCCTGGGACAGCACGATGCGCCCCACCTGCGGCCCGTTTCCGTGGACTATCGCCATCTCGTAGTCGTGATAATTCAGTTCGGCTATGTGCTCGCAGGTGCGGCGCACCACTTCGAACTGCGCTTCGGCCGTCGGAGGGGTTCCGGGTTCCTGAAGGGCATTGCCGCCCAGTGCTATGACCACTTTTTTGCAGTCCATCTCGTTCCCTCCTCCAGGTTTTAAATGTCGCCTATGGTCGCGACCATTACGGCCTTTATCGTGTGCATCCTGTTCTCGGCTTCCTCGAACACGAGCGAGTTTGGGTGTTCGAATACGTCCTCGGTCACCTCGTTTCCCTTGTAAGCGGGCAGGCAGTGCATGAATATGGTCTCGGGGTTTCCTGTCGATTTGAAGAGTTTCATATTCACCTGATAGGGTGAGAGAAGCGCTTTGCGCTCGGCGGCTTTCGCCTCCTCGCCCATGGAGTACCACACGTCCGTGTAGATGACGTCCGCGCCGCGCACGGCTTGCATTGGGTCGTCGGTGGCTGTTATCGTAGCGCCCGAGTCGGATTCGGCGGCGATCTTCTCGCACTCGCGGACGAGGTCTTCGTTCGGGAGCAGGGATTTGTCGCCGCAGGCCGTGTAATGAAGCCCGAGTTTAGCGCAGCCTATCATCAGGGAGTTGCCCATGTTGTTGCGGGTGTCTCCCATGAATACGAGTTTTCTGCCCTTGAGCGAGCCGAAGCGCTCGCGCACCGTGAGCATGTCGGCCAGTATCTGCGTGGGGTGGTAGTCGTCGGTCAGGCCGTTCCACACCGGCGCCCCGGCGTAACGCGCCAGTTCCTCGACCACCGAGTGCTTGAAACCGCGGAACTGTATGCCGTCGAACATGCGCCCCAAAACGCGCGCCGTGTCCTTGACGTCCTCCTTTGTCCCGAGGTGTATGTCGTTCTTGCTCAGGTATTCGGGATGAGCGCCCTCGTCGATGGCCGCCACCGTGAAAGCGCATCTCGTGCGCGTCGACGCCTTTTCGAATATCAGAGCTACGTTGCGTCCCCGCATCAGCGGATTGTACGCGCGGATTCTTTTTTTGGCCTTGAGGTCGGCCGAGAGTTCCAGGAGAAATTCTATCTCCCTTTTGGAAAAATCCTTAAGCGTGAGAAAATTACGTCCGTGCAGATTGAGCGCCATAACAAAATCTCCCCTCTCTGAGAGCGTTGTTCAGATAATGGTATTGTACTCTTTTAAATAAAAAATCGCCGGCTCACGGCTGCCGGCGGTTTTACATTCATTTGAACGCGGCTCGCGCCGCCTCGCGGGAAATTTCTATGCCGCGGCCGATATCCTCCAGAGGCACGTTGAGCGCCGGACGGAAACGAACCGTGTGCGTGCCGCATGGAAGTATCAGCATGCGGCGCTTGGCGCACTCGGCGAGGAATTTCGAGCGCAATGCCGGGGTTTTGACGTCGTAAGCGCACATCAGCCCTTTTCCTCTGACGTTGCCGATGAATTCGGGAAATTCGGATTCCAGTCCGCGAAGGCCTTCAATCAGAGCCGGGCCGGCCTTGCCGGAGACATAGTCGAGAATATGCTCGTCGCGGTAAATTTCGAGGTATTTGGAGGCGCGGACCATGTCGGTGAGGTTGCCGCCCCAGGTCGAATTGATGCGGCTCGATACCTTGAAACAGTTCTGTTCCACCTCGTCGACTTTCGGCCCGACGCAAATTCCGCATATCTGCGCTTTCTTGCCGAACGCGAAGATGTCCGGCGCGACGTGGTACTGCCACGCCCACATTTTGCCGGTGATACCCATGCCGCACTGCACTTCGTCGAAGATGAGCATCATCTCGTTCGCGTCGCAGATGTCCTTCAACCGCTTGAAAAACTCGGTGCGGAAGTGATTGTCCCCTCCCTCTCCCTGGATTGTCTCTATGATGACGGCGCAATGGCCGTCCGGGTCGTTCGCTATGGCGTTTTTAATCTGTTTTACGGCCTGTTCTTCGAGCCATTGGACGACGCGGATATTTTTCTCCAGCGGGAACATGATTTTGGGATTGATTATCCTCGGCCAGCCGCGAAACTTCGCGAATCGCTGATATTTGTTGGGATCGGCAGTGTTGGTGACGGAGAGTGTGTAGCCGCCGCGTCCGTGGAACGCCTCGTTGAAGTGAATGATCTTGGTCCCTTTGGCTCCCGATATCGCTTTGCCCGGCGTTACTTTGCCGCGCGCGGCCAGTTTCTGAACCTTCCAGTCCATGGCCACCTTGAAGGCGTTTTCGACCGCGAGCGTGCCGTAGTCGACAAGGAACAGGTGCTCGAATCCCTCCGGGCGCGCCACTTCCCCGAACATCTTGACGAATTCTCCCATTTCGAGCGTGTAGATGTCGGAGTTCGCCACTTTGTTAACGGCGGCGCGGAATATCTTCTCCTTGAACGCGTCGGTCGTGAGCGCCGGATGGTTCATCCCGAAGGGCGCGGAGGCGAAGAAAGTATAGAAATCAAGCCAATCGTCGCCGGTTCGCGCGTCGATGACATGGCTGCCCTTCGATTTTTCCATGTCGATGACGATATCGTAACCGTCGCGCAGCATGTACTTCTCGATGGCCGGGAAAACCTCGTTCGGTGTGATGTTGAATTTCGCTGGCATGAAAATACCTCCTCAGATTTTTTGAGACATCTGCGAATGTGTAAATATGCTTCGGACCCGTGTAAAATAATAACACGCATATTCAAAAAAAATAAATTAGTAATTTTACTCAGTTTATTTTACTGTGAGTTTGACTATGAGGATAGATAATATTAAGGAAGAGATCGCTCGGATATGGGGAGGCTGTTTCAAATGACGTCCGATAAAGAACGGGATAAAACGAAATACATCCGCGCCGCGGCGATCGTCGCGCTTGCGGGCAACTCCGCTCTTGCCGCGCTCAAAATATGCGTCGGCATATTTTCCGGCAGCGGGGCGCTCACGGCCGACGGAGTAGATTCGGCCGCCGACGTTCTGATATCGCTCATCACGCTGTTCGTGGTGGGGATAATTTCCAAGCCGGCGGACACGGAACACCCATGGGGGCACGGCAGGGCCGAGACCGTGGCGACCGCTCTCCTCTCGTTCGTCCTGTTTTTCGCGGGAGCGCAGCTTATTTTGGGCTCCGTCGCGCGCATGTTTTCCGGCGTCCCTCAAACGGTTCCGTCAGCCGAAGCGCTGGGCGCCGCGATCGTTTCCATCGCGGGGAAAGTTCTGCTCGCGTACAGCCAATATGTTTTCGGAAAACGGGCGGATTCCGCCATGATAAAAGCCAACGCAAAAAACATGGCGGGCGACGTGTTCATTTCTTTGGGCGTACTGACCGGCCTCGCCGTTTCCTCCGCGACCGGTTCCGGCGTCGCTGACACGGCGATAGCCTCCGTTATAGGCGCGTGTGTCATCAAAACCGCGATAAACGTTTTTATGGAGGCGAACCTGGAACTGATGGACGGCGGCGCCGGCACGGAACAGTACCGGCTCGTTTTCGACGCGGTGCGGTCGGTGGAGGGCGCCGGCAATCCTCACCGCGCAAGGATGCGCCGCATTGCCGGTTTTTGGGATATCGACATCGATATCGAGGTGAACCCGCGCATAACCGTCGACGAAGCCCACGCGATAGCCTGCCGCGTGGAAGGCGAAATCAAAGCGCGCCTCGAAAACGTCTACGACATCGTAGTTCACGTCGAACCAAGCGGCGACAGCGTAGAGGGCGAAAGTTTCGGCCTTTCGGAGAAGGGCATGAAAGAATGAACAGCCCGCGCATCGATTGGTTTGCGCGCGGGAGGCTATACTCTCTTATAATTCAGGCGCGGCCAATTTCGTCATGCCGAACCCGGCCGCCCGGCAATAACGCGGCTTTAATATCGGTTGATTCAGTTTCTATATGAACGCGGCCGCGGCTTCCGCCGCGGAGGCCGCGTCGGGGGAATAGCTGTCGGCGCCTATCTGATCGCAGAAAGCCTGCGTCACCGGCGCGCCGCCGATCATTATCTTCACCTTGTCCCTGGCGCCGGCTTCATTGAAGGCGTCCACCACGCTCTTTATCTCGCCCATGGTCGTAGTGAGGAGCGCGGAGCAACAGACGATAGGAACCTCGTTTTCCTTCGCGGCTTCCACGAACCTGCTCGCGGGAACGTCGACGCCGAGGTCGATCATCTCTATGCCGCGGCCCTCCATCATCATCTTGACGAGGTTCTTGCCGATGTCGTGCAGGTCGCCTTTTACCGTGCCGATCACGGCCTTGCCCTTTGCCTTTATTCCCTCGGCCGCCAGTCTTGGCTTGAGCACCTCGGCGCCCTTGTTCATGGCGCGCGCCGCCACCAGCACTTCGGGAACGAATATCTCGTTGGCCTTGAATTTCGTGCCTATGATTCCCATGCCGGCCAAAAGGCCCTCGTCGAGTATCCGCTGCGGCGGAAGGCCCTCGTCAATCGCTTTGCCGACCAGCTCCACCAC
>JAISDQ010000079.1 GCA_031264605.1 Synergistaceae bacterium
TTGCCCCTCGCGGCCGGAGTGCCGCAGGTACTCGTGTCTTCCTTCACGCCTCCCAAAAACGCGCTGTTGGCGATACGCGAAGCGGGCGTCACCGTAATTCCGGCCGTTCCCGTGATGCTATCCATTCTGCTGGGGGGGGAAAAAAAGATAACCCCTCTGTCGAAGGTGAAACTCGTCTTTTACGGGGGCGGCACGCTCATGCAGGGCGTCGCCGAACGCGTCAGGGAAGTGTTTGGCGTGCCTCCGCTTGCCGGATACGGATTGACGGAGGCTTCGAGCGTCCTGGCGGTTACCCCGTCGGAGAACGCCGTCAGAGTGGGCGCGTCGGGCCGAATCCTCCAGTGCTTCGAGGCAAAAGTGATAGACGCGTCCGGAGAGCTGGCCCAGATCAACGAAGAGGGAAGGCTCTGGATAAAGGGCGACGCCGTGGCGTCGGGCTATTACAGAACCCCTGAGCTGTCATCCGAGAGATTTCACGGCGAATGGTTCGATACCCAGGATATAGTTAAAATCGACGAGGACGGATATATCACCATAGTCTCTCCGGTTTTCGACGTGATAACGGTCGAGGGCATGTCCGTATATTCGGGGGAAATAGAATCGATACTGAAGCTCCATCCCGAGATAAAGGAAGCCGCGGTCGTGGGCGTTCCGAGAGGGCGAAAGGGAGAATACGCGCGCGCTTACGTGACTCTTAAAGAGGGTAGCGAACTGAAAGCGAGAGATATAGTCGCCTACGGCCGCACTCAGATGCCGAATTACAAGGCCCCCAGATCCGTGAAGATACTCGACGAGCTGCCGACGGACAGCATGGGCAAAGTGCTGAAGCATGAGCTCCGAAATCGCTGAAGCCGGCGCGGAAACTTCGCTTTTTTTCATCTTCGAGGCCGCTCCGGAAGGGCGGGTGTTGGTGACGGGCCCGGACGCGGCTATCCCGTCCGCCGCGAAAGCGGAAGAATTTCGGGGTTCGCTCGCCGCGTGCGGAACTGTTTCGAAAGACGCCGGCGGCGATATGTGGGGCGTCGCCGATCCCGCTATAGCGGAGAGAGAAGGATTTCGTTTCGTCAGCCGCCGGGAAGCGCACGGCATGTCCGAACGCGGGATGTTTGCGCGTTCGTGCGCCGCGTACCAGATGATGAACCTGACCGTAAAAAATAAATTCTGCGGCGTATGCGGCGCAGAGATGCAAGAGCACTCCGCCGACCGCGCGCGTTTTTGCCCCGAATGCGGCAATACGGTATATCCTGTCCTCGCCGCCGCCGTCATCGTGGCCGTGGAAAAAGACGGAATGTTGCTTTTGGGCCGCAACGTAAATTTTCCTCCCGAGCGTTACAGCGTGCTCGCCGGATTCGTGGAGCCGGGCGAAACGTTGGAAGACGCCGTGCGGCGCGAAGTGTACGAAGAATCGCGCCTGACCATAAAGAACGTCCGCTACTTCGGAAATCAGCCTTGGCCGTTTCCCAACTCGATGATGTTCGGTTTCAACGCCGACTGGGAGAGCGGCGAACCGATCCCGGACGGAAACGAAATCTCCGATGTTCGCTGGTTCGAGCCGACGTCGCTCCCGAACCTGCCCCCTTCGATCAGCATATCGCGAAAACTGATAGATAACTGGCTTGCCCGCGTGACAGGTCACAAGTAACGCTCACACACTTTAAAAAAAGATCAAAATCTCAAATCTTCGCCCCAAACCCATGTAACAAGCCTTCGCCAATTGGCGAAGGCTTGTTACATCCTATTCATAATTTTTTCCACCCTTCGGATGAAAAAAATTAAAAGGGGTCCGGGGAACCAGTTCCCCGGTGGGTTCGGGCGGAGCCAGAGGTTTTGCCCGCGGTACTGACCGCGCGCGGTATAAAAGTAAAATGTGTATGATAGATTTGTCTTATTTTAACTTATATTCTGAGCGGCAGGATATTTTGGAGACAAAGAGCCGATTTTGCTGTATATTTATATCGTCTATGTGAAGGAGTTGAGCCTCTTGCCTGAAAACCATGAATTCGATTTTGAGATATGCACGGCGCGGATACGGCCGATAGCGGACTCGCTGATAAAAAAGTACAGCGAACTCCACCATATCCCGCTAGACAGCATACTGTTCCTGCTGAACCATAAATATTCGGGATCCAAAAAGAAGATAACTCTGGCCCGCACGTCGCGCGTGCCCGAGAAATGGAGGGATATTCTTTTTCAATTGAAAGCGGTTTCGTACTCTTATATTATGGAATTCTTCGGCAAGACCACCGCGTGCCTCGATGAAAATCAGATGATAGCGTTGGTGTACCGGGAATTGAGACGCATAGGGCCGGAGGGTGAGATCGTCGCTCCGGATACCAACGAGTGGTGGCAGGTACTGATGGGGCTTGGGCGTCATTGGTTTTATCCCGATATGAGCTGCCCGAATCTGCTCGACGACAAAGTCGACTGGAAAATCCTGTTGGGCAATAATTACGATTCTTCGCAGGATTGAGCGCGAAAATCATCATAAAATTTCACGAGGGGGCAAGATAACGATGTTTAACGAAAAAACAAAGCGGTCCAGGGGGGAAATGTATTGGCCCGTCATGTTTGTCATGCTGATACTCATGCTTCTGTTCGCGAATATGAGCACGGCCGCTCAGACGGCAAAAGAAGGAAATTTTACCGTCAAGGAATTTTCACCCGAGGGGGAGGTGTCGAGCCCCGTCAATATAAAGATAGATTTTTCTTCCCCGGTGGTGGGAAGCGACGACGTAGGCTGGGCTCCCCCGGAGGGTTCCGCCCCCGTCGTATTCTCGCCTCCGATCCAGGGGCGGGGAGCCTGGATATCTCGCTCGGCGTTCCTTTACCAATTGCCTGACGGCTATCTTCCGGAGGCGACCGCCTTCGAAGCCGCGATCCCCGAAAAATTGAAGGACTACGAGGGGCGCGCCATATCCGGCGGCGTAAAATTCAAATTCAACACGCCGGCGATGGAGTTTATGGGCGTAAAGCAGACCGACTATCGCGAGGACCAGTGGTGGGTGGAATATCAACTGCAATTTAACGCGCCGCTCGACGCGGAGGGGTTAAAATCGTTCCTGTCCGTCAAAGACGAAAGCGAGAAGGATGTCCCGTTCGAAGTAGTGGGCCGCTCGGACAATTCGGCGCGGATAAGAATGGAGTCCGGCGACGGCTCGCCCCTGACGTTCAGGATAAAAGAAGGTCTCACTTCCACGCGGGGCCCCCTTGCGATGGAAAACGCGGTATCGTTGAAAGTGGATCGCGATTTGTCGCTCAAAATTCTGGATTTCAGTTCGTACAGCGATTATTCGAACTCCCAGATATATATAAATACGACGTCGCAGCCCGACGCGGATAAATTGCTTCCTTTTATAGAAATTACCCCTCAATGTGAATTTTATGTGAGCACTTACAGTTCCGGGATATCCATCAACGGCAACTTTCCGCCGAGAGAACTCGTGACGGTGACGCTGAAATCCGGACTGCCCGCTATTTCGGGTCCGGGCCTGGCCGCCGAATGGAAACGTTCGTTTGTTTTTCCAGATTACTACCCGAGCCTCGAAATAACCTCGCCGGGGCGGCTCATTTCTCCGGCGGGCGACGAACTCATAGTACCTTTCGGCTCCGTGAACGTCGAAAAACTCGACGTGACCCTGGAACGTGTGTACGACAACAACGTCTCTTTCATCACTCGGCACGAATGGCCCTACTATATATATAACGTGGCGGAGACGGTATATAAGGAGAACTTCGAGATAACCGCCCCATTTAACGAGAGGAAGGAATTTTCGATAGATCTCCGTAAAATGCTTGGCGATAAGAAAGGCCTTTTCATGCTCACCGCCGGCGACCGTGAAAAATATTGGATCACGGCGCGGCGTCTGATCAATGTCACGGACATGGCGGGAAGCGCCAAAATCGGAGACAACGGGGCTTTGATTTGGGTAAACTCGATTCGCGAAGGCGTGCCGATAGAAAATGTAAATGTGGAACTGTATTCAGTCAATAACCAAATGATTGCATCTGGTATTACTGACAGCCACGGAGTATGTCTCATCAAAAATGAGAAAGATTGGAACTGGGAGCAGCGTCCCAGCGTCGCTATCATGAAAAAGGGAGACGACACGTCGATATTGCGCTTCGAGGGAAACATCTGGGAGACCGGTAACGCCGATTACGGCGGGGCGCCGTATCAGAAGGGCAAATACCAGGGATATATATACCTTCCGCGGGATATATTCCGTCCCGGCGAAACGGTTCCCCTGCAAACGTTAGTCCGTAAATCGGACTTGCTGCCGGAAGAACCATTCCCAGTAAGACTCAAAGTTTATTCTTCACTGGGGCGCGAATGGCTCAACGAATCGGTGATGCTCTCCGAAATGGGAATGGGCAGCGCCCTGATAAATCTCAGCGACGCTTCGCCGACCGGCATATGGAACGCCGAAATCAGCATCCCCGGAGAGGAAACGCGAATCGCTTATTGCTCGTTTCAGGTGGAGGATTTCGCTCCGCCGAAGATAGAGATCGCGGTTTCCGCCGATCAGGAAGAATTGCGTTATCAGACGATACCGAACATAGAAATAAAGGCCGACTACCTGTTCGGGGCTTCCGGCGAGGGACTCGACTACGAAGTGGAGCGCAGCCTCATTTCCCGGGAATACCGCAACGCGAAATGGCCTAACTACGCATTCTCTGATTTCAGGATAAACGCCGAGGCGAATACGGAAATTCAGGCGACCGGAAAATTGGACAAAGACGGCGCGGCGAAATTATCTCTCCCGCCGATCACGAACGAGGCGAAATCCGTATTGGACGCCGTCTTCAAAATCGGAGTCCGTGAAGACGGGGGGAGGTGGGTATATAAGAGTCTGACGCTTCCCTATTATCCAAGGGAGACGCTGCTCGGGATCAAAATTCCTCAGGGGGAGATAAATACCAACGAAAAAATCGCCCTGGCCTTCGCGGCCATAGATCCCAAGGGGAAGCCCGCCGCGCCTGATGGCGTCAAACTGACGATAAGCAGAGAACTGACCCGCACGATAATCACTACCGCGGACGGCCGCAGGCGATCGGAATCAAGGATCGAATACGCGCCCATGGACGGCTTCGACGGCATTCCGGTCAAATTCGAAAACGGTCTGTCGGACACCGAAATTTCTTTCAATGCCGCCGGGCCATATGTGATAGTCGTCGAGGACGAAGAAAACAGGATGAGCGCCGCCGCCCGCGTGTACGTGTACAGAAGCGGCCGCTGGTATTACGATGACGAAACGTCCGCGACACTCCCAGAATCCCTGAGTATCGAACTGGATAAAAAAATATACAAACCTGGAGAAAAAGCGATTGCCACCGTCCGCGGCTCTTTCGAGGGCACGACGTTTTTGTCCGTGGAAACCGACGAAGTTCTCTTTTATGACACATCTTCGGACGGTAAAAAAACCGCGGAGTTCACTTTTGAGATTACCGAGGAAATGACGCCGAACGCGTGGGTGACGGCGCATCACGTAAAAGCCGCGAACGAGGAGGATACATGGTCGTCCCACAGAGCGTTCGGCGCCGCGCCCATATATGTAGACCGCGGCGATATGAAACTGCGTGTGAGAATCAAATCTCCCGAGAAAATCAAACCCGCCGAAAAGAACGAGTTTTCCGTGGAATTGAGGAACGAAAAGGGAGACGGTGTCCGGGGAGAATTTACGGCGATGCTGGTCGACGAAGGGGTATTGAGCCTGACGGCGTTCAAAACCCCGGATTTCTACGAGCATTATATGAGAAAACGCGCGCTGACGCTTTGGGCGTATGACGTGTACGCGGAACTGATGCCTCTTTACCTGAAGACGCCGGATGTACTGGCGCCGGGCGGAGACGGGCTTGCGGATACGGCGATGGAGGCGATGCTGAAGGCTTCGCTCTCACCGGTGCGCGCCGATAGATTTAAAATACTGACCGCGGTGAAAGGAATCAAAACGGACGAAAACGGCAAGGCCGAATTTTCCCTCGATATCCCTGAATTTTCGGGGAAAGCGAGAATGATGGTAGTCGCGGCATCGAGAGCGGCCTTTGGCGCGGCGGAGGAAGAACACGTCATTTCGCGGGAAGTAGTCACGGATATCACGCTGCCAAGAGCGGTGGCCCCCGGAGACCGATTTGAATCGAACTTACAGATGTTCAACAGAACCGACCGGATGATAGAGGCAAATGTCTCGGTAGAACTGGCCGGCCCGATGTCCATAATGAAAATTGGCGGGAATGACGCGAAAGAAAACGAGGCCAAATACTACGTCGCCAATGTTGAATTGCCTGTGAGCGAAAAGGCTTTCGCGCTGCCGCTCACACTGAAGGCCGATGAAGCTTCGGGCGTAGCCGGCGTGAAGCTCGTAACGGCGTTTGGCGGCGAATTACAAGAACAGGAAATTGAAATGGCTGTGAGGCCTCCCTACCCGAGAATATCGAAAACGGGGTCGAGGTCCGTTAAGCCTGGCGTAACCGCGAACGTAAATCTCGACGGCGGATGGTTTTCCGGAACGCGCCGCGCGGTAATCTCGACTTCGTCGCTGCCCTCGGTATCGTTGACGGACATGGCGAACTTTCTCGTAAATTACCCATATTGGTGCCTCGAACAGACGGTTTCGCGTGGGTGGGCTTTGCTCGAACTGCCCGAAATCGCGGCGAGAGTGAGCGAAAATCTAGCGACGCGCGAACAGGCGGAGGCAGAACTGCGGGAGGTGTTGTGGCGGATACAGTCGATGCAGCTTTATAACGGAAGTTTTTCGTTCTGGCCGTCGGGCGCGAGTCTGGACTGGACGACGGTCTACGCCACGCATTTTTTAGTGGAGTGCGAGAAGAAAGGCATCGATGTTCCACGTGAAACAATTCGCAGCGCGCTCGACTCCCTGCGCTATCTGATAGCCGCGACGCCCGACCCGGGCGACAGGGACAAGTATGGCGGAGGTCTCGCAGTACGCGCGTACATATGCTATGTGATGTCCTTGAATGACGAGGCGCCGCTTTCGTGGATGGCTTATCTGCGAGACAATATTTCCTACATGCCTGAGTTCGGGCGTTATATGCTCGCGGCCGCGTTTGCCGCGTCTAAGGATATGAAAACGGCCTCCACAATTTTGGGCGACGAGGCGATTCCGCAAATTCAGTTTAATGATGAAGCGCAAATATACTTCGACTCCGAGGTGAGGACAAAAGCGCTGAACCTTCTCGCGAGGGCGGAAATCGATCCCTTTTCTCCTGGCTCCCTGAGCGCGGCCGATAATCTGCTCGAATCCCTCCGAGGATCCGAATGGCACACTACTCAAGAGTTGGCGTGGTCGCTTTTGGCCCTCTCGAATTTTTATTCATTCCACAAAGATGAGGGTAACGCCGATCTCGAAGTCGTCGGAATTGACGGTGAAAATTCAATACCTCTCTCGCGCGGTTCTGATACGGTTAAGCTGGATGAAAATATCTCGGTGTTGAACATCGCTAACCGCGGTGATGGGATCGGTTACATAACCTGGACTTACGACGGCGTTCCGATCGCGGAGCCTGCCCGTGAGGATGCCGGCATGAGAGCATCCGTAACCTACTATAATTCTGACGGTTATGTGATAACTCAGGATACTCCCGTGCGCGTGGGTGAAAAAATTACGGGTGAAATACTGATAGAAGCATTTTCAAAAAGGCTCAATAACATGGTAATCTCGCTTCCGTTGGCGGGAGGGCTCGAGATAGAAAACGCGTTTCCAAGCGAAGTATATTCCGAGCCGAACGAATATGACCACTCGAACGTTCCCGCTTTTGTAACTCATACCGAGACGCGCGACGACCGGATACTCTTCTTTGTGGATAATATCTCGGGAAGGTACAAGCGGCGCTTTACCCTTCGGGCGATAACTCCGGGCAATTTTGTCCTGCCACCGATCGCGGCCGAGGGAATGTATTCGCCTGGAATAAGGAGCATAGGGGAGACGTCGAGAATAACCGTCAAGTGATTCTCCGCAAAACGATGATGGATCGGCGGTTATACCATGCCGCCGATCCATCGATTTAGACGGACGTGAAAAATCATGAAACATATTAGGAGCGCAAAAAAATTACTTCTCTCGATAGCGATAACTCAGATTTTTTCTTCTTTTCTGTTTATATTTTTCGTTGATAAACCTTCATCTTTTTCTTCTCTCGACGTGGGAGATTATAATTATTCGCAGACGATCCTCGATAGGTCGGGGAATGTTTTGAATGTTTCCCTCTCCAACTCTGACGAATGGTGCGTCCCGGTTTCGCTCAACGACACCGGACGCTGGACGAAAGACGTCGTCGTGTCTCTCGAGGACAAACGTTTTTTCAGTCATAGAGGCTTTGACGCAATCGCTATGGCGAGAGCGCTTATTTCAAATGTCAGATCAGGGAAAATTGTTTCCGGCGCTTCTACCATCACCGCTCAATTGGTCAGAATAGCGATCCCGCGAAGGCGGACTTTTTATAACAAACTTCTCGAATTTTGGGCTGCCTACCGCCTTGAAGGAGAATTGTCAAAAGAAGAGATATTGGAACTGTACCTCAACAGGGCCCCCTTCGGCGGAAATATCCGAGGGATAGAATCGGCTTCCAGAATTTATTTCAATAAAAGCGCGCGCTATTTGTCCCTTGGGGAATCTGCGACATTGATTTCCCTGTTGAGTTCGCCGAGCCGCCTGCGCCCCGACAGATTTCCCGAAGCCGCCATAAAAAAACGCGCTAAAAATTTGTTCTTTCTCCTCGATCGGAAAGTAATAACTTCGGAGGATTTTTTCTTGGGAATGGCGGAGGAATTACCTGGGAAAAGATTTAATATGCAAAAAGGTGCCGCGATGGCTTCCGTTCACATCAAAGCCGGTTCTGACAAGTCCGCGTTTTTACGTTCGACACTGGATTCAAATTTACAGGAAATGATGGAAAAAAATATCTCGGCTGTGATAGAGGAGTATCCCGAGAAAATAACCGTGGCGGGGATAATTGTTGAAAACGCTACGGGAGAGGTGAGAGCCTACGTAGGGAACGGAAGATTTGGGAGAGGAACCGCGGATTCCGAAGTGGATTGCGGGAGCGCCCTTCGTTCCCCTGGTTCGCTGTTGAAACCATTCATCTATGGGCTTGCTTTTGAAAGAGGGATACTGACGCCGGGCTCGCTTCTTGCCGATACGCCCATTGCCTTCCGAGGCAGCGCCCCTAGAAATTTCGATCTGACATACAGAGGTCCCGTAAGCGCGCGCGATGCCCTCGCGAATTCTCTCAACGCCCCGGCGGTGAGAGTGCTGAGAATGGTGGGATACGCGGCCGCCAAATCCCAGTTGAACGAATTGGGCTTTGAACATATCGACAGGGAACCGAGGTATTACACGGATTCCTTGACGCTGGGAGGCTGCGACGTCACCATGCTGGAAATCGCCGCCGCTTACAGGACGCTCGCCGTATCCGGGAAATATATGCCTCTAAAGTGGATTCAAAGTGTAAATTCCGAAAAGAGAGTCTTTTCACCCGAGGCTTCATTTATCGTTACCAACATCTTGGAGGACACGCGGCGGATTTCACCGGTTTACAGGGAAATTTTCAGCGTCTCAAATATCGATATAGCTTTTAAAACAGGGACGTCATACGGCTACAGGGACGCTTGGACGGCGGGGTACACCGGCAAATATACGCTGGTGGTATGGGTTGGTTCCCCGCAGGGGAAGGGAGATTCTTCCCTTGTGGGGATAAACGCCGCCGCGCCTTTGATGCTGCGGATAGCTCGAACTCTCGCGGATGGTGGCTCCGATCTCTCCGCTCAACCGCCTGGAGTTTATCTGCGGAGCGTATGTTCCCTGTCCGGCGATTCGCCGACGGCGAATTGCCCCAGGACTATTTTTGAATACGCTATTAAAGACTCCACGAAAATAACCCTTTGCCCGCTGCATAAAAAGATGGATGGGAAACTCATCGTCGTATGGCCGAGCACACTGCAAAGATGGATGCACGACCGCGAAGAAAGTATTTCGTTATCGAAGAACGTCAAAATAATAAGACCGGTTGACGGGCAGACAATCATTCTGAAAAAAGATCAAAACGAGGAAAG
>JAISDQ010000235.1 GCA_031264605.1 Synergistaceae bacterium
GAGTATCTGCTGAAACCTGTCACATCCGTGATACTGTTTCAGGCTCTCGAAAACGCCGCCCGCGCCATAGACGCCGAGCGCGAGCGCAGGCGGGCGTTCGACGCGCTGCGCACGGAGGCATCCGACGCCCGCGTTTTGAAGCTGGAGCGGGAGTTGTCGAACCTGGTTTACGGCGTCTCGGACGACATGACGGCCATACTCTCCAACATGCCGTCGTTCGCGGCGATGAACGATTTTCAGGCGGCTATTTTCGAGATATATCCCTCGGAGGACGACGCGGCGGTTTTGGCTCGCGCGGGAAGGGCGATAACTGAGACGCTCTCGCCCAACGAGAACATCGCGCACTTCCCGGAGGGCGCCGGGCGCGTGGTCGCCGTCTTCGCCGCCGCGAACGGGGAGACGCTGGAGGAGGAGACGTACGCCGCCGCGCGCGCCGCCAAATATGACGCGGAACGGAGCGCGGCGTGTTCGGTTTCGGCGGCGATAGGCGTCCCGGTGAAAAGCGTACTGGCGCTCCCCAAGTCGATGAGCGCCGCGAAACGCGCGCTGCGCTTCATCGAAAACTCGGGCGGGGCTATACTGGGTTACGGCGACATAGAGGGCGAAAATCGCGGCAAAGGCAGAAAAAACGCGCCTGAATCCCGCGCTTCAAGATATGGCGACATCATAGAAAAATCCAGGGAGTACATCGCGAACCATTATTCCGACGGGTCGATATCGCTCAACTCGGTAGCCGATCACGTGGGAATGTCGCCGAATCATTTCAGCACGATTTTCAGCCAGGAAACGGGCGAGACGTTCATAGACCGCCTCACGTCCGCTCGTCTCGAACGCGCGAAGGAACTGCTGCGGACGACCGCGGCGAAAGCCTCCGAGATTGCCTACATGGTGGGCTACAACGATCCCCACTATTTCAGCTACGTGTTCAAAAAAAACGTTGGCCTGTCCCCGTCGGAGTACAGGAGGTAAAGGGCGGATAAACGGTTCGCGCTGTCGGATTTTTAAAAACGCGGTTATGGAAAGGGAGGCGTTTTACTGTGAAAAGCATTGTCGATAAGCTCAGAATGGACGGAAAAACCAGCATAGTTACCGGGGGGCATTCGGGTATCGGGCGCGGCATAGTGGAAGCCCTCGCGCAGGCGGGTTCCGATATCGTGATTGCGGGGCGCCGCGAGGAACTGGGGCGCGAAGTGAGCGAGGAAGTCGCGGCGGAGCATGGAGTGCGCGCGACGTTCGTCAGGACAGACGTCACTGTCGACGCCGACCGCGTAAACCTCGCCGACCGCGTCGTTCGGGAATTCGGCAAAATCGACGTTCTGGTGAACTGTTCGGGAACCGTCCACCACGAAAACGCCGAGGACGTCAGTTATGAAAATTGGCGCAAAGTGATGGATGTAAACCTTGACGGCCTGTTTTTCGTGTGTCAGGCGGTAGGACGCCATATGATACGCCGGAAAAAAGGCAGCATAGTCAATATTTCGTCCAATTCCGACCTGCTGGTGATGACTCCTCAGACCCAGACGGTTTACAACGCGAGCAAAGCCGGCGTCGATATGGTCACGAAATGTCTCGCCTATGAATGGGCCAGGCACAATATCAGGGTGAACGCCATCGCTCCCGGCTATGTTCAGACCGACATTCTGCCGCTCCAAAAAACTCCGGAAGGAAAGCCTTGGGCGGATATCTGGAAGGAAATGATCGCCCTGCACCGTTTTGGGACGCCGGAAGAGATAGGAGCGATGGTCTTGTACGCCGCATCGGATATGTCCCCGTTTTTGACGGGATCCATCCTGCTGATCGACGGCGGTTATTCGCTCACGTAAGTCCCGTCTTTAGGATTGAACCGTCGAAAAAAATCGCGCGCCGAACAATTGAGCGCACGGTTTAGCGTGAGGGGTTCTACGCTGGTTTGAAATCATGAGACTGACGGCAAGAACGCCAAAAAATTTTCGCCGTCAGTTCTCTTTTACGCCGATTTGAAGATGATTTCGGTCTCGGGGCGCGCTTTTTCGGCGTAGAGGCTTCCCCAGGCACAGAGGGAATTCAGCACCGGCTTCACGCTCTCGCCCAAATCTGTCAGCGAATATTCGACCTTCGGCGGCACGGCGTCGAACACGTGGCGTTTTACCAAGCCGTCCTGTTCGAGGTCGCGCAGTTGTTGAGTAAGCATCTTCTGCGTGATGTTGGGCAGTCTGCGTTTTATCTCGCCCGTCCGCAGAGGCCCCTTTCTCAGGTGGTACAGCAAAAGGGCTTTCCATTTCCCTCCTATTAACTCCAGTGAGAGAGCCAATGGGCATTCGTACTCCTCTCGCGTCACTTTGCCGCACCTCGTTTCATAATTTCCCAATTTAGCGTCTCCGTTTCGTTCGTATAGTACTTTTTCGTGCCTATGGCACTTTTTTGTACCTACTGTTTTTACGGAGACGCCGTATGTATAATTTCAGTTGGTTGTATTGTTTTATTAAGACCAACCATTCGAAATTTTAAATGATTATACAGGTACGCGCGGGAAAAATCCAGTTTTTTTATATGCCTGTGACAGTATGTGTGTGCCAAAATTTTCCCACAGGGGGTAATCGTTTTGCACTTCTTCGAGTTTACAGAGGAACAGAACATGCTTCGCAAGGCCGCGAGAGAATTCGCGGAGACCGAAGTCGCGCCGCGCGCGGCGGAATGGGACGAGCGCGACGAGTGTCCGCTCGACGTATTCAAAAAACTGGGCGAACTTGGGGCGAACGGCGTATTCGTGCCCGAGAAATACGGCGGCCCGGGGCTGGGACACGTGGAACGCGCCATTTTCATCGAGGAGATATCCCGCCATTCCGCCGGATTGGGAATGGCGTTGATGACTCACCATCTGGGCGTATACCCGATACTTCGCTCCGGAAGCGAGGAGCAGAAAGAAAAATATCTTCCCGACCTTTGTTCGGGGGAGCGCTTCGCTGGCCTGGCGATAACCGAGCCGGGCGGGGGTTCCGACTTTATGGGGCAGAAAGCCACGGGCGAGAGGCGCGACGGCAAATGGGTGCTGAACGGCCGCAAGTGCTTCATCACCAACTCGCACATTGCGGATGTGACGGTCGCCACCGTCAAGACCGGCGTCGACGATAAAGGACGGAGCAAGCTGTCCGCTTTCATAGTCGAGAAGGGCGCCCCAGGTTTCGCGCCGGGACGCAAAGAGCACAAACTCGGGCTGAGAGCGTCCGTGACGGGAGACGTCGTCTTTAACGAAACGACGCTTGACGACAAGGCGCTCCTTGGCCCCGAAGGCGGCGGCGCGCGTCTTGGCATGGAGGGCGTCAGCGAAGTCGGGCGCGCCGGTATGAGCGCTATTTGCGTCGGCATCCTGCGCGGCTGTCTCGAAGAGGCGATAAAGTTCGCGAACGAAAGAATCCTTTACGGAAAACCGATAGCGAAAATTCAGGCGATACAGTTCGAAATAGCGAAGATCAGGACCGATTACGAGGCCGCGCGCCTTCTCACTTACTACGCGGCCGGTCTCAAAGACGCCGGCAAGCCTTGCGCCACCGAGGTCGCCACGGCGAAGTATTTCGCCACCGAGGCTTCCGTGCGATCCGCGAAGAGCACGATGGACCTGATGGGCGGTTACGGGATCATAAACGAGTATCCTGTCGGGCGTTTCCTGCGCGACGCGCTCACGTCTATACCGTCGGGCGGTACTTCGCACATAATGCAGGTGGTAATGGCGAACGGGACTTTGAACGATTTCCACGCTTGAACCATGGCATACAGAGTCGCGGTCTGCGTAAAGCCCGTACCGGATCCGAATTATTACGGTCATGTCGGCATAGACCCCGTCAAAAAGACAATAACGCGCGCCGGCGTGCCGAATATTTTCAATCCCGCCGACAAAAACGCGCTGGAGGCGGCTTTGCGTTTGAGGGAACCCGGTTCCGGGTATGCGGCGGCGATATCGATGTCGCCGCCGGAGGGCGCGGAAATTTTGCGGGAAGCTCTCGCAATGGGCGCGGACGAAGCGTATCTGCTCTGCGACAGAGCGTTTGCCGGCGCCGACACGCTGGCTACGTCGTACGCGCTCTGCCAGGGATTGAGGAAGATAGAATCCGAGAAGGGGCTGCCGTTCGATTTCATATTCTGCGGCGCTGAGAGCGCCGACGGCGCCACTGCTCAGGTCTCGTCGCAGCTTGGCGAGTGGTTCGGATATCCGCAGCTCTGGAACGTTTTCTCTCTGGAGGAGCGAGGCGGAGTTTTCATGCTGAAGACGAAGCTCGAAAACGGCTGTATGGAATGGGAGGCCAAGCCCCCTATGGTGCTTGGCGTCGCGAGGGAATTGAACAAGCCGCGCTTCATCTCCGCCATGGGCGTCGTGAAATCGAGAAAAAAGCCCCTCGTCACATGGGGCAGGTCGGATTTGCCCGGGGCGGACGACGGATATCTGGGGCTCGCCGGTTCGCCGACAAAGGCCGGCGACATATTTACCCCGGATATAAGGCGGGAGGGCCGGCGTTTGTCCGGTTCGCCCGACGAAATCGTGGCCGGGATGCTCTCGGTGATTCGGGCCTCCGGCGCGGCGGCGGGAGTGTGACGCTATGAGCCCCAAAATATGGGTGCACGCCGAAATTTTCGACGGGACGGTATCGGAAGTCTCCCTCGAATTGCTGACGAAGGCGAGGGAACTTGCGCCCGTTCTCGGCGGCGCGGCGATCGAGGCCACGCTGCTCGGTTCCGCGATAGAATCCGAGGCCGCGCGCCTCGCGGGATACGGAGCGTCCAGGGTCTACGCCGCCGACGCGTCCGAGCTTGAAATGTATTCCCCGAGGCCGTACGCGCTTGCCCTGTCGTATCTGGCCGCGCTTCACAAACCGGATATATATCTGTTCGGCGCGACTTCGACCGGCTCGTCATTGGGACCGGCCGTCGCCGCCAGGCTCAAAACCGGCATGGCGGCTCACTGCGTCGACCTCAGGATAAACGGCGATAAAAAACTCGCGGCGCTCGTGCCCTCCTTCGGAGGACGGGTTATAGGCGAGATACTATGCCCCGGCAGTTCGCCGCAAATGGCGAGCGTGAAACCCGGCATTTTCAAGGCGTCCGAGGCCGCGGCGGGCCGAGTCACGGTGGAGCGCGTACCACCGGAGGCGTGGGCGGACGCGAATCCGAAGGGCAGCTTGAAGCCCCTCGCCATAGTTAAACATCCGCCGAGAGGAATGCCGATCGCGGAGGCTCAGGTTATCGTCTGCGCCGGCAGCGGCATCGGCGGCGAGGAAAACTGGCGTCTGATCGAGCGGCTGGCCGAGAGCCTGGGCGGGGCCGCCGCGTGTACGCGGCCGGTGCTCGACGAAGGCTGGTGCGAGGAAGGCCGCATGATCGGCACGAGCGGGCGCAGCGTACGTCCGAAGCTCTATATCGGGTTCGGCGTCTCCGGCGCGACACATCACGTCTGCGGGATGAACGAAGCGGGAGTTATCATAAACGTGAACAGGGACGAAGCCACGCCGATATTCGAAGTGTCAGATATCAGCGTAGAGGCGGATGTGAACGCGATATTGCCCCGCCTGTACGAGGCGCTGCGGCGGTAGGCCGGGTAAATGGGCGGCGTTCTTCTCGAAATCAGGAATGTCTCGAAGAATTACGGAGTGGTGCGGGCGCTCGACGGCGTCACGTTCGGCATCGAGGAGGGCGAGGTTCATTCCCTTTTGGGCGAGAACGGCGCGGGCAAAAGCACTCTCATCAAGATAATAAGCGGCGAGGAAACCCCCACGTCGGGAGAGATAGCGATAGGCGGCGCGCCCGTGACGGAATACAGCCCGAGACGCGCCATGCAGTCGGGCATAGCCATGGTTCATCAGGAACTCGCGATATTCGAGAACATGACAGTGGCTGAAAATATTTACCCCGGAATTCCGTTCCGCAAGGGGCCCGGCTTCATCGACAGACCGAAGATGAACGCGGAAGCCGCGGAGAGGATACGCATGTTCGGCATGGACATATCGGCCTCTCAGAGGATGGACGAACTGACGATGGCTCAGCACCAGATGGTCGAGATATTGCGATGCCTGAGCCTTGGCACCAGGATAATCCTTCTCGACGAACCGACGAGCGGGCTCAACATAGAGGAAGCCGACAAGCTGATGGGCATAATACGCAGCCTGAAGGAAAAGGGCATAACCGTCATCTACATCTCCCACCGAATAAACGAGGTACTGAACGTCAGCGACCGCGTCAGCGTGATGAGGAACGGCCGTTACATAGGCACCTACGGGAAAAACGAGGCCGGCGGCGAGGCGTTCCTCATAGGCAAGATGGTCGGCCGCGAGATAAAGGAGTCGATGTACGTCACGCGGCTGACGTCGGCGTCGACCGACGAGGTAGTGTTCGAGGCAAAGGGTTTGACCAAGAGAAAATCCGTTCAGGACGTCTCGTTCGAACTGAAAAAAGGTGAAATACTCGGCTTTTTCGGCCTGGAAGGCTCTGGGACGGGGGCGCTGTCGCGGATAATATTCGGGCTCGACAGGCTCGACGGCGGGGAACTTTCGTTCAGGGGCGAGCGTCTCGCGCGCCCGAACCCGAGCGATATGACAAGGCGCGGGATCACCTACCTCAATAACAACAGAAAGAGCGCCGGGCTTCTGCTTCGGTCTCCCATCTCCGACAATATGGCGATTCCGGTGCTGTCCGACCTCACGAAGGGCATATTCATCGACGGCGGCAAGGTCGTGGAGTACGCCGTGCGCTACATCAGGGAGTTCAACATAATGGTGAACTCGATATGGCAGAAGCCGATGAACCTGTCCGGCGGAAATCAGCAGAAACTGATGTTCTCGATGTGCCTCGAAAAACAACCCAAAATCCTGATACTGAACGAGCCGACAAGGGGCGTGGACGTGGGCGCGAAGTACGAGATTCACAGGTTCATGGCGGATTTGGCCGCCAGCGGCGTGAGCGTAATGGTGTTCAGCTCGGAGATGCCCGAACTCATCAACCTTGCCGACAGAATAATAGTCATGCACGAAAACAGGGTTACCGCCGAAATAAAACGCGGCTCCTACAGCGAGGAAAATATACTCACGGCCGCGTCCGGCTACTGAATTTTTTCAAAGGGTGAAACGGAGGCTCAAAAATGCGAGGAGACGGCAATTTTCCCGCTCTGGAGACTAAAAAAGGGTTCGACGCGAGTTCTCTTACGATAATTCTTTTGACGTGCGGGCTGTTCCTGTTGCTGGCCGTCACCAGCGAGACTTTTTTTTCGTTCGGCAACCTTCAGAATTCGTTCAACAATTTTCAGTCGATCCTTTACGGCGTCTCCATCGATTTTTTCGCGGCGATAGGTTTCACGTTTCTCATAATAATGGGAGAACTCGACCTGTCGGTGGGCTCGGTGGCCGCGTTCTCGGGAATGTTCACGGGATATCTGATGCGCGTCGGGGTTCCGCTCGCGCCCGCGATAGCGGCGTCGCTCGCCGTCTGCGCGGTGATCGGCCTTGCCAACGGATTTCTCGTTGTGAAGTTCAAGGTTCCGAGCATGATGATAACGCTGGGCAGCATGACGGCGGTTCGCGGGCTGGCCGACGTGCTCTGTTCCAACCTGTACGGTTACACTTACCCCAGGGCGTACCAGAGGATATCTAAACTGCGCGTCGGATCGGGGACGTACGCCGTGTTCGCCGTGATAGCGATCGTCGTTCTGGCGGCGGTGATACTGGAAATTTTGCTGAAACGCGCGTCCGTGTTCAAAAAGATGTACTATGTGGGCGAGAATATCGAGACGGCCCGCGTGTACGGCATCAAATCGGGACAGCTCAAGATGGCGATATTCGCGATATCGGCGCTGACGGCCGGGCTGGGCGGCATATATATGGGGGCGCGCCTCGGTTTCGCCGAGACCGCGATCGGCTCGGGGCTCGAATTCAAAGTGTTGACGGCCGCCGTGCTGGGGGGAGCCAGCTTGAGCGGAGGCAAGGGGAGCGTCCTGCGGACGGGTTTCGGCCTGATATTTTTGGCGCTCATCCTCAGCGGTGTGATAATCAACAACATAAATCCGCTGTACCAGCAGCTCATCATCGGGATAATGCTCGTCTCGGCCGTGTTCATCGATACCAGGGTCGGCTTGTCGCACGAGCGCGGCGCGAGGCTTGGCACGCGCGGAACGGCTGAAGGCGCGAAATGAGCGCGGCGTCCGGCGTGTTCAAGCGCCCCGAGACAGTGTCGGTTGTCATGTGCGTCCTGATGGCCGCTACGCTCGCGGCGACCAGCCCGCACTTTTTCAATCCCTACAACATCGAGTCGCTTGTGGCGGGCGTCTCCCCGGAAGGCATAGTCGGACTGGGAATGATGCTGCTTTTGATCACGGGCGTATTCGATCTCTCCGTCGGATCGGTCATGTGTCTCGGCGGACTTGTCGCCGCGATGGCGCTCACGGCCGGATTTTCGACGCCCGTTTCGGTGTTACTGGGACTTGCCTCCGGAGCGGTTGTGGGGCTCGCCAACGGGTTGCTGTCCGAACATGCCGGCGTAAATCCGCTCATAACGACTCTTGGTTCCATGTATATAGTGCGCAGCGTAACGGAACTCATAATCGTGAAACAGGGGCAGACCGGGTATTCCAATCTTCCGGCGAGCTTCACCGCCCTGGGCCAGGGGACGCTCTGGGGCGCGCATTACATGTTCTGGATAATGATAGTCCTGGCGGTCGTGTTCACGATAGGCGTAACGATGACGCCGTGGGGCCGCAGGCTTTATTTCATCGGCGGCAACGAGCAGGCCGCCGTCGCGATGGGCATAAACAAAAAACTCATCAGGGTATGGCTCTACATACTGGTCGGCGTCCTGGCGGCGCTCGCCGGGATACTTGTCGACGCGCGGGCGGGCGCCGCGACGCGTTACATCGGGCAGAAATCCCACATGAACGTCATCGTCGCCTGCGCGATAGGCGGCGGCAGCCTGATGGGGGGCAAGGGCAACATGATAGGGGCCATGTTCGGAACTCTCTTCCTCTCTCTGCTGAGCAACGCGTTCAACCTGTACGAGATAAACCAGCAGATACAGACCCTGACTTTGGGCGCGGTACTGATAGCGGTCGTCACGGTCGACGGATATCTCCAGATACGGAAGAGAAGAATGTTGGGCAAGGAGTGACATGTTCGCGTTTTTCACGCCAAAAAGCCGGCGCGTCATTCGCTTGGATGTTATTAGCGCGCTTTTGATTGTAATCCGATATCAATCACGCGGCAAAAGGAGGGGATAAAGCGGCGGCGAATTGTGGTTTGCGCGGCAGCATACTGTTTCGGAGACAAAAATCCAGAAGGAGGAATACGTTATGAAAAAAGTATTGGCAATCGCGGCGGTTACGATGGTTATTGCGGCGTTTTGCACGGCGGCCCTCGCGGAGCCGCAGGCGGTGTTCAAGAACAATCCGGAGGGCAGGACTTATTATCTGTGCTCCTCGCATAACGCTCACGCTTATTTCGCGGAATCCCACCTCGGCCTCAGGTACGCGGCCGAGTATTTCGGCGTCAACATAGTCGCTTTGGGCCCCGACGGATGGGACACGGCGGAGCAGGCCAGAGCGGTCGAACAGGCTATCGCCAAGAGCCCCGCCGGCATAATCACCCGTTTCTGGGACGCGTCGCCTCTCGCGGCCGTCCGCAGGGCGACCGAGGCCGGAATTCCCGTGGTCGCGACCGAGACAAGGATAGGCTCGTCCGCGGCTGACATCGGCGGCGCGCTCACCTATATCGGCCTCGACAACAAGCAGAGCGGCAGGGACACGGCGGCCGAACTCGTCCGCATCGCGGGAGACACGGGCAAAGTCGTATGCATGGGCAACTGGGGCGCTTCCAATACCGACTCCAAACTCGCCGGCGTCAAGGAATATCTGGCGGACTATCCCGGATGGGAGATAATCGCGGAGGTCGACGACAAAGCCGACGCCACGGCCGCCATCGAAGCCGGCAAGACCGTCGTCAACAACTATCCCGCGGCGACTGCCGTAATAGGGCTCGACTCCTCCTCCGGCACCGGCCTCGGCAAGGCGATGGAAGAACTCAACAAGCCCGCGGGCAGCTACAAGGTCGTCGTGAACGACCGCGAGCCGTCCGTTCTCCAGTACATCGAAGACGGCTACATCGACGCGACGATGTGCAACAAGACCGCCGGCGACGAATATATGGCCATCCTCGTCATGGAGGACTACAACAACGGCGGACTCAAGAACGTCCCGCTGTCTTCCAACAACGCGGCGGCCGGAGTGCACGGCGTCCCTGAGAATATGTACAACACCGTGTTCGCGATCAACAGGGACAACGTGAAGTATTTCTTCGCCGATGAAATGCCGAACATCAAGACCGATCTCTACAACAAATAAGACAGGGCGCGGCGATTTTACGGATAACGGCGGGCCTGGACGCACACGGTTCGCCGTTCATATCGAACGGAGGTAATGGAGTTGGCAGAAAAAGATACCGCCCAGGTTTCGGCGGAAAAATTGTACTATGAAGATGTGCCGCCGCCCGTACAGGGCTTTCACGTAAAAGGCGCCGAGCACGCCGAGTGGGGCCTGAAGGACAGGCTCTCCCGCATATTCAGCCCCAAGAGCGGACACACGGTCATGCTGGCGTTCGATCACGGCTACATAATGGGCCCGACAACAGGGCTCGAACGCATGGATCTGGTAATTCCCAAGCTCGCGCCATACATCGACGTTTTCATGGCGACGAGGGGCGCCCTGCGCACCTGCGTCCCGCCCACGTTCAACAAAGGCATCGCCCTCCGGTCGACGGCCGGCCCGAGCATTTTGGCCGACGACGTCACCGACGAGGTGCTGGCGGTCGATATCGAGGACGCCATAAGGATGAACGCGTCGTGCATGGCCGTACAGACGTTCATAGGTTCTCCCTTCGAACGCCAGACCATCGATAACCTGAACAGGGCCATCAACGCGGGCAACCGCTACGCGATAGCCACCCTGGGCGTCGTGGCGGTCGGCAAGCAGATGGAGCGCACGACGCGCTTTTTTCTTCTGGCGACGAGGATGCTCGCCGAGTTCGGCGTACATATCGTAAAGACCTACTACTGCGATGATTTCAAAAAGGTCGTCGCGGCCTGTCCGGTTCCGATAGTGATAGCCGGCGGCAAGAAGCTTCCGGAAGACGAGGCGCTTACGCTGGCGTACCGCGCGATCGGAGACGGGGCGGCCGGAGTCGATATGGGGCGCAATATATTCCAGGCCGAAGACCCGGCGGCGATGGCCCAGGCCATCGGCAAAGTGGTTCACGAGGGATACGGCGACAAACGCGCGTACGAGTTCTACAGAGACACCGCCGTTGGCTTGAAGCCGGCGAAAGACGCAAAACCCGTCAAACGGGCCGCGAGAGGCCGACCGCCGAAAAAATCATGACAAACGCGAAAATGCCCGCCGCAAGGCGGGCATTTTCGCGTTTGGGTGCCGCGCCGGATGCGGATAACCGCGCGCCGGTCAAATATCCTGTATCTTTATCCTCGTCTCGCCGTCGATGAACGACAGAAAAAAAATCATCGCGGCTTCCGACACCGAGACGCAGCCGGCGGTGGGGCCGCCCGCGGAGCAGTGGAGGAATATCGCCGAACCCAGGCCGGGTACGACGGGATTTGTGTTATAGTTTATCGCTATCGCGTATTTGTAGGCTTTTGGAAATTTTATCAGGTGTTCAGCGGATTTCCAATCGGCGTCGGGGTCGTTTTTGCCGGCCCATTGGTTATAGCGCGCGGATTTTGGGTCGTCCACCCATACGTCGTTCTCGTTCACTTTAGTGTACGGCGTGATTGAGCCCGGGTCGTCGGAGACGCCGAACGCCCGGCCAAACGTATAGACGCCCGAGGGGGTCTTGCCGTCGCCCTCGCGCTTGCCCGCGGAGACGCCATTTTTGCCGAAATATCCGGCGGTCTCGAAGCGTAGCGTCCAGTCCGTTCCGGTCTTCCTGTACGCCCTTATGACGGCGGCGTTCCGGCCTTCTTTTGACAAAGAAGCCGTTATCACCCTGTCCGCGCCCCGCGACGCGTCGTCGAGCATTGCCCGCGTATCTTCGTCCGCGCGCTCCGCCGGGGCTACGGGAAAATCGAAATACGTCTTCGGGTACGGCTCGTCTTTCAGCGCGAAGTGCCACCACTCGGTACGCAGCGGCGCAAAACCCGCCTGAATCATGGCGTCGCGGAGGATTTTCCTGTGCGCGAATTGTCGCGCCGTCACCCGTTTCGAATCGGAGTGGGATATCTCGCTGAAGAAATCGAACGGCGAGCCCATATCGATATCGAACCCCGCCGCCGCGTCTGTGATGGTGAGGTCTACCGCGCCGCCGCGGGAATGCCCCGACTTCGACGCGATGTAGCCCTTCCTGAAAAGATCCGCCTTGTCCGTGCCCGGGTAGAATATCTCCTTCATTCCGACGTCGTTCAAGTCCCTGCCCCATCTCACGAAATGACCGACGGCCCCGGCGGGCCTGTACGCGTCGTAAATCTTGATTCCGTAACCGGCGCGGGCCAATATCCGCGCGGCGTTTTTCAGCGCGGCCGCCGCCTCGGCCGACAG
>JAISDQ010000102.1 GCA_031264605.1 Synergistaceae bacterium
TCCAAAGGCTGGACGCCATTTTGCAAAAATGGCTCCCCAAGGAGAAACGGCTGGACGCGGACGCCAAACCCGAAATATCCTCCCAAATAAGCCGCGCCGGGATGCTCGATATACCGGGCGTGTCCGTTGAGATTGGGCTTGCCAATTCGGGAGGTTCTGTCGAGGCCTACCTGGACATACTCCATGTTTTCTGCATGGATATCGAGAAAAAGTCGGAGCAAATAGGGCAATGCGCGGCAAACGGGGATACCGGCCTATATATAACGCTCGTGCATTCGTTCAAAGGCGCCTCTCGCAGCGTCGGGGCGATGGAGTTCGGCGATTTCGCGGCGCGTATGGAGACTGCGGGGCGGTCGGGCGACGCCGGGGTTATAGCGAGGGAAACCGACGCGTTTCTGGCGTCCGCGCGCGGGCTGATCCGCGGTATACGGAACGCGCTGAAGCGCGAGGACGCGTCGGAGCGGCAGGATGGCGAGGATTTGACGCGGCCTCAACTGGAAGCGCTGCGAGAAGCGCTGGCCTGTATGGACATCGCCGCGGTGAACAGGCTGATACTGGAATACGCGGATTTGCCCCTGGGCAATAACGCGAGGAAGGCCCTGTCGGACATCGAGAACCACGTCCTGCTGTTCGACTACGACAAAGCCATCGAGGCGATGGACGCGCTGTCCGTATAGGCGCTCCGACGCGCGTGACGTATGGCCGGGGCGTTTGGGAAAGGTAATCGCGCGCGCTTTTCCTGGATTCTATCTTTTTTATCGTACCGATACATAGTCGATGGCCGAATTTTTGTCCGTAGCTTCCAACTTGAATATAACTGGCCGCAAACCGTCGTTGCAACTGCAAATCGCGACTCCCGGTTTTCTGATCCAGTCGCCGAAATAGAAAACACCGCCGCCGGCTCCGTGAGAAAGCGCAAAAGCATACTGATAGATTGCTTTCCACGCTTCATCGCAAAATCCTTCCGGTTTCGCGTAATCCGCGTAGAACTCCTGCCCCGCCTCCAGCATAGGACACTCGCCTAAACCGTCCGCGCCATATTCTTTCGCGAGTTCTTCGTCGAAAGTCGTTTTCAATACCGTGATTTTCACTTTTTTCATCACATTGCGCCTTTCCGTCCCGTTCGGTATAGTTTGCGCCAATACCGCTCCCCGGTTTTTTTGCGGCCATTGTTTTTTGCATTACCAAAAGTATAATAGACGCGATATATTCTGTAAATCCGCGGCGCGGGGGCGAACTGTCACCGCGCGCGGATAGAATTTCAAATTTCGGGAGGTAAACCGCTTTGGGCGAAAAATCGCGCGCACTGGTAGTGATCGACCCACAGAACGATTTCTGCGACAGGAATGGCTCGCTTTACGTCGACGGGGCTGAGGACGACATAGTTCGTCTCGCTGACCACATCGGGCGTTTCGGTGGGGAGTATTCGGATATCCTGGTGTCGCTCGATTCGCACGACGCCGTGGCCATATTTCACCCGAAATTCTGGGCCGACGGGACGGGCGGCAGTCCCGCGCCCTATACGGCGATATCGGCCTCCGACCTCGCCTCCGGCAGGTGGCGTCCCGCCCGCGCGGCGCATATCGGTCACGCTGACCGCATGTTTGCCGCCATGGAGAAAAAGAACGTCCCGTCTCTCATGATCTGGCCGGAACATTGCGTGGTGTCGACCTGGGGCCACGGCATAGCCCAACCGCTTTTGTGCGCGCTCGCCGCGTGGCGGGAAACATCCGGCGCGCCCGTGAGGTACGTGTTCAAGGGCGAAAATCCTTACACCGAGATGTACTCGATCTTCGAAGGAATCGACGATTCATGGCCCGACGCCGCTTTCAACGAGAACCTGTACTCGAGGCTCGCCGCGTTCGGGACGCTCGTGTTCGCCGGCGAGGCGCTGAGCCATTGCGTGGAGGCGTCCGTCGCGTCGTATCTCTCGCGCGGCGCGCCGACGGGGCAAAAAATTCACGTGCTGTCCGACTGCACGTCCTGCGTGCCGGGTTTCGACAGGAACGCCTCCGCGGAAAAACTCTCGCGTCTTGGCGCTGAATTCATCCTCTCGCGCTGAACCCGGCATGATTCCGCCCGGAGACATAATAGCCGCGGCCGCCACCGCCTGGGGCGAGGCGGCGATAGCAGTGGTGAGGCTTACGGGCGGCGGTTCCGCGGCGTTGGCGGACTCGCTTTTCCGGGGGGCGCGCCCGCTGTCGCGCGAACCGGCGCGGCGCATGGCGCTCGGTTATATCATGGACGGCGACGCCGCCGTCGACCAGGTGCTGGCGGTGCGTTTCGAGCGCGGCGCGAGTTATACCGGCGAGGAATCCGTGGAAATTCAGTGCCACGGCGGCGTATACGCCGCGCGAAGATGCCTGGAGCTTTTAAAATCGCGCGGCGCGCGGCTCGCGCTTCCCGGCGAATTTACAAAACGCGCCTTCCTGTCGGGCCGCATAGACCTTGCCCAGGCGGAAGCCGTTCTCGGAGTGGTGCGGGCGCGCGGCGACGCGGAACTCGTTTCGTCCGGCCGCTCGCTTCAGGGCGAACTCTCATTGGGGCTTAAAAAAATATCGTCGTCTCTCACAGCGCTGCGCGCCGAGATAGAGGCGCGGATAGATTTCCCCGACGACGTCGGAGACGAGGAATACTCGTCATACGCCGGACGGGTTTCGGAGATATCGGAGAAAACCGCCTCCCTGCTGAGCCGCTGCCGCGTCGGCCTCACGCTCGCGAACGGAGTACGCGTCGCGATAGCGGGACGCCCCAACGCCGGCAAATCGTCCCTGCTCAACGCGATGCTCGAATCCGACCGCGCCATAGTCACGGACATTCCCGGCACGACGCGCGACACGCTTGACGCCGCCATGATTCACAGGGGAATGTCGATAACGCTGGTAGACACCGCCGGAATGAGGGACGCCGGCCGCGCTAGGCCCGACCCGATAGAGAGCATGGGCGTAGAGCGCTCGCGCGCCGCCATTAGAGGCGCGGATTTCTGCGTTCTGGTGCTCGACGCCTCCGCGCCGCTGGAGCGCGAAGATTTTGAGGCGGCCCGGGCGGCGGCGGCACGCCCCACGGTTCTCGCGATGAACAAGCGCGACCTCGGAATCGTGCTGAGCGACGCCGATACGAAGGAACTCGGGAACTTCATGGCGGCGGTGGAGACGTCCGCTCCGTCCGGTTACGGCGTGAACGAGCTGAAGGACGCCCTGTTCGAGGCGGCGCTGGGCAGCGCGTCTCCTTACGACGGAATGATGGCGACCGAGCGGATGGTAAGCGCGCTGGGAAGCGCCCGGAATTGCGCGGAAGAAGCCGCGCGCGCACTGGAAGAGTATCGCGGCGCCGACATAGCCGGCTCGCTTCTGTCCGAAGCCGCCGAACACATAGCCTCCCTGCTGGGCGAGGACGCCTCCGAGGAACTGCTCGACGCGATTTTCGGCTCTTTCTGCATAGGGAAGTAGGAAACAGGCTGAACCTTGGGGCGGCGTCCGAGATTTCGATCCTGTGATTTAAGGCCGATTTTAGCCGCGTTTTAAAAAATTTTTATATTTCGCGCGTGCTCCGTTAATAGTTGTCATGTAATATCTGTAGAGTCGGGGCGCTTTGAAGCGTTTCGCGAAAGGGGATGATCGTTTGAGGGTTTCGTCAGGGAACATGAAACACGTTTGCACGGCGTTAACTGTACTGTTGATCGCGATGACGTGCGTTTTGTACGCGCCGCGGATCGGCGAGGCGGCTCACGGCGG
>JAISDQ010000281.1 GCA_031264605.1 Synergistaceae bacterium
TTTTTTTTAATAACGAAGGAGGGGAAAATTTGCCAAGCATAGCTCAGCTCATAAGGCATGGCAGACACGACAAGAGGACGCGCCTCACGGCGCCTGCGTTACAGGAGAACCCGCAGCGCAGGGGTGTTTGCACGCGCGTTTACACGGTCACGCCAAAGAAGCCCAACTCGGCTCTCCGCAAGGTTGCCCGTGTCCGTCTCACCAACGGTATCGAGGTTACCGCCTATATCCCCGGAGTGGGGCATAATCTTCAGGAGCACTCGGTTGTTCTGGTGCGCGGCGGACGCGTCAAGGACCTTCCCGGTGTTCGTTATCACATAATCAGGGGAACATTGGACTGCGGCGGAGTGGAGAATCGCAAACAGAGCCGCTCCAAATACGGCGCGCGCGCCCCCAAGAAATAAGAGAGGAGCATTATCTATGCCGCGTAAAGGGCATGTCAAAATCAGGATTACGCCTCCCGATGCGGTGTATTCCAACGCTTCGATAGCCAAGTTCATCAACTGTCTGATGCTCGACGGCAAAAAGAGCGTGGCGGAAGGCATCATGTACGGAGCGCTCGATCTCGCCGCTTCCCGGCTCAACATAGAGCCGGCGGAAGTCTACGAAAAGGCCATGGCCAACGTAAGGCCCCAGATAGAAGTGCGTCCCCGGCGAGTCGGGGGAGCCACGTATCAGGTGCCTGTGGAAGTGAGGCCGGAGAGGGCTCAGGCGCTCGCCATACGCTGGATTATACAGTACTCGCGTTCGCGCAAGGGCATACCCATGCTGGAGCGTCTGGCGCGCGAACTCACGGACGCCTGCAAGGGCGAGGGCGGCTCGGTCAAAAAACGCGAAGATACGCACCGCATGGCCGAAGCGAACAAGGCGTTCGCGCATTATCGCTGGTAAGGCAAAGGAGACGTTCGTTACGGTTATTATATGACCTTGAACGATGAATAATTATACTTATGGCAAAAGTTGACCTTGCGACAATCAGAAATATAGGAATAGCGGCGCACATCGACGCGGGTAAGACCACGACGACCGAGCGCGTGCTGTTCTATACCGGAAGAAAGCACAAGCTCGGAGAGGTGCATGACGGCGCCGCGACGATGGATTGGATGGAGCAGGAACGCGAACGCGGCATCACGATAACGAGCGCCGCCACAACGTGTCAGTGGGGGGACGCTGTTATCAACATTATTGATACGCCCGGGCACGTGGACTTTACCGTCGAGGTGGAACGCTCGATGAGAGTTCTCGACGGGGCGGTGTCGGTATTCTGCGCCGTCGGCGGAGTCGAGCCCCAGTCGGAGACGGTCTGGCGTCAAGCCGACAAGTACAGGGTTCCGCGCATAGCCTTCATCAACAAGATGGACCGCGTCGGGGCCGAGTTCGCGCGCGTCGTCGGCGAGATGAAAGAACGTCTCGGGGCGAAGGCCGTGCCCATTCAGATTCCGATAGGCGTCGAGGACGGTTTTGTCGGAATGGTCGATTTGGTCAGATTCAAGGCGATAGTTTACGAAGACGACCTGGGACAGGAGTTCAAAATAGCCGACGTGCCGCCGCAGCTCATGGAGGAGGCTTCGTCGGCGCGGGACGCGATGATTGAAGCCCTGTCCGATTTCGACGACGAGATAATGACGTTGTTTCTGGACGGCGCCGAAGTCCCCTCGGATTTGATAAAAAGAGCGATTCGCAAAAATACCGTATCTCTCGGAATAGTTCCCGTCATGTGCGGAAGCGCTTTCAAAAACAAGGGCGTCCAGCCCTTGCTGGACGCGGTGGTGGATTATCTCCCCAGCCCGCTCGACATGCCGCCGGCGCACGGAGTCGACCCGGACGATTCGGAACGCGAGATCGCCGTATTGCCCGATGAGGACGCTCCCTTCGCCGCGCTCGCCTTCAAGATAATGGTCGATCCTTTCGTCGGACGGCTCGCCTTCTGCCGCGTGTACTCCGGCAAGATAACCAACGGCACGTCGGTTTATAACGCGAATACGAGAAGGCGCGAGCGCGTCGGCCGAATCCTCCGGATGCACGCGAACAAGCGCGAGGAGATGGAGGACGCGACGGCGGGCATGATAGTGGCGATCCCCGGGCTCAAGCAGGTCAGGACCGGAGATACCCTCTGTTCCGAGAACAGCCCGATAATGCTGGAGAACCTGGTATTTCCCGAACCCGTCATAGACCTTTCCGTCGAACCCATGAGCAAAGCCGATCAGATTAAACTCTCGAAGGGACTCGAAGCGCTGTCCGAGGAAGACCCGACGTTCCGCGTCTCAGTAAGCGACGAGAGCGGGCAGACGATAATCGCCGGAATGGGCGAACTTCATCTCGATATCATAGTCGACAGGCTTCGCCGCGAGTTCAACGTCGAAGTCAAGGTCGGACGCCCCCAGGTGGCCTATCGCGAGGCTGTCCGTAAAAGCGCCCGCGCCCAGGGAAAATTCGTCCGCCAGAGCGGCGGCCACGGTCAGTACGGCGACGTGATACTGGAGATAGAGCCACTCGAAGGACACAGCGGTTACGAATGGCAGGACAAGGTCGTCGGCGGAACGGTTCCCAAGCAATTCATCCCCGCCGCTCAGAAGGGCGTCGAGGAAGCCATGAACAACGGAATTCTCGGAGGTTATCCCGTGATAGGAGTCCGCGTATCCATAGTCGACGGGAGCTATCACGAGGTCGACAGTTCCGACATGGCTTTCAGGATAGCCGGTTCCATGGCTTTCAAGGAAGCGATGAGGCAGGCGGATCCGGTGCTCATGGAGCCGGTGATGAGCGTGGAAGTGGTCATGCCCGAAGAATACATGGGCGACGTGATAGGAGACCTCTCCGCGCGGCGCGGCAAGGTGGAGGGAATGGGCGTCAGGGCGAACGCGAGAGTGGTCAAGTCATACGTGCCGCTCGCCGAGATGTTCGGTTACGCCACCGACTTGAGAAGCAAGACTTCGGGACGCGCGTCTTACACTATGACGTTCGATCATTACGAGGAAGTTTCGCGCGACGTTGCCGAAAAGCTGCTGAAGCGCTGACGGAATAATATTTGCGGAATTTAAGAAGAGTCCAAAAAATTCAGGGAGGATGAGTTGAGATGGCAAAAGAGAAGTACGAGAGAACGAAGCCGCATCTGAACATAGGAACGATCGGTCACATAGATCACGGCAAGACGACCCTGACGGCGGCTATAACGAAGACGCTGGCGCGAAA
>JAISDQ010000014.1 GCA_031264605.1 Synergistaceae bacterium
CCCATGCCTTTCGTCGCGTCCGCGATCGTCCAGCACAGAGCCGCGATAAAGGAAAAAAACAGTGACCGCCTTATGCTGATGTTGTTTAGCAATACTTTTTACTCTCCTTGAAAAATATCGAATTATCCTCCGTATCTTCGCGCGGCGAGCCCGCCGCACCGTTAAATACCCGTGTCTCACGTTACTATACCATAAAGGGAGGCCAATTTGAAAGTATTTGAAAGGCGAGGCAGACGGCATTTTTTTCACATCCCGATATTTATCGCCGGGCGCGGCACGCGCCAAATCTTATGATAGAATAATTGCGTTTCGGACATCGCGGCGGATTCGCGCCGTATTACGAATTTTACGGAGGTATCGATATGGCGGTTCCCATGCAGATAAGTCTCGAAGAGATAATCACTATGCTGCTGTCGAGGGTGGAAACCCTGGCGGTGAGCGACGAAAACGGCAAGACCAGATTCAACGTGACGCTCCGGGCCCTGTATAAAAAAGGGCTTCTGACGGAGGACGATATCACCGATTCCGTCAGGGATGAGCACCGAATGCTCCAGGAACTCGGCATGATAAAGGAACTTCCCGGAGAAGACGTCGTGAAAGCGGTCGTCGACAGTATCCTTCAGTGGATCAGGGGAGACGTCGAGGCCATCAGAAAAAACATGGAGGATTACGATAAAAAGCTCAAGGAATACGCCAGGGAGGAAGCCCGCAAGCCAACTATCGCGGTCGCGTCGTCCGACGTGCTTCAACAGCTCGACAGAATGTCCCCGCCTCCGGGTTCAAACAGAGGCAGCAAGCTCATAATATAGCGAAAAATACCCGCGGCGGTTCGGGACGTGAGGGAAAAAATCCTGTACTGCTGGCTTAAATGCGCGGCTCGCGGCAAGTGGGTGGCGTTGTTGGATTTTTGCCTCATGGCTGTTGCGGTGTACCTCGGTTTCGCGCTGCGCCTCACGCTTTTGGTCACGCCGCAGTTCAGGAACGACCTCGCGCTGAGCGTTGCGGTATGGCCCGCGTGCGTGGCCGCGGCGATGTGGCTGATGGGGATTTATCGCGTTTACTGGCCGCAGGCGAGCGTCGAGGAGTATACGCGCATGACGGTGGCGTATGTGTTGGGGTGCGCCCTATTTATGTGCGTCAATTTTTTCTCCGCGGCGATAGTGGTGCCGAGGACTTCGCTCGCGATAGCCCTGTTCGGGGGGCTTGTTTTTACGGGGGCCGCGCGGGCGTCGTGGCGTCTTGCCGAATTTTACGCCTCTTCCGCCGGGCTGGCGGCTCAGGCGAGGAACACGATAATAATAGGTGCCGGGGAAGCTGGGGCTTATCTCGCTCGTGATCTCCAGCGCAGAGGCTCCGCTTTCAATCTGGTCGGATTTATCGACTCCGACCTCCAGAAAAAGGGAAAGGTCATCGCCGGAGTTCCGGTGCTCGGCGACGACGGCGAAATTCCGCGGTTTTTCAAGGAGTACGAAACGCGCGTCGCCCTGATAGCGATACCCTCGGCCAGCGGTGAACGTATCCGCAAGTATCTCGACGCCCTCTCCGCCCTCAACGTCGAAGTGCGTGTACTGCCGAGCCTGAGGGAACTGGTCGGCGGCGGGATAGAACTCGGCAGTCTGAGGTCCGTGGAGCTTCAGGATCTTCTTCGGAGGGAACCGATACGCCTCGACGAGGCCCAAATATCCACGGTCGTCTCCGGAAAAAGGATACTAGTCACGGGAGCGGGCGGCTCGATAGGAAGCGAAATATGCGTCCAGCTTGCCGGGCACCGTCCCGCTGAACTGCTGGCGCTGGGGCACGGAGAGCATTCCATATACAACCTGTTTCAGCACTTGGACGATATCGGCTGCGCCGTGCCGCGCAGGCCGATAATAGCGGATATTGCCGATGAGACGGCCATGGACAGGGTATTCGCCGAATACCGCCCCGAGATGGTGTTTCACGCGGGAGCGCATAAACACGTGCCGCTCATGGAGGAAAACCCGAGGGAGGCTTTGCGTGTCAACGCCCTCGGCACATGGACGGTCGCCGACCTGGCCGGCGCGTACGGCGCCGAGAGGATGATAATGATTTCGACCGACAAGGCCGTGCGCCCTTCGAGCGTCATGGGCGCGACCAAGCGAATCGCCGAGCGTCTGCTGCTCAGCGCGCAGGGCGACCGCCCCGGCGCCCGCTACATCGCCGTGCGGTTCGGCAACGTCCTCGGAAGCAGAGGGAGCGTGGTGCCCCTTTTCGAGCGGCAGATAATGAAGGGCGGCCCGGTGACGGTCACTCACCCCGATATGCGGAGGTATTTCATGCTCATACCCGAAGCGGTGAACCTCGTGCTTCAGGCCGCTTCGATGGGGCGCGGCGGAGAGCTGTACGTTCTGGACATGGGAGAACCGGTGAACATAGCCGAGATGGCGGAAACCCTCATAAGGCTTCACGGCCGCGAGCCGCACGTCGACGTGAAAATTGAATATACCGGGCTCCGCAGGGGGGAAAAACTGTTCGAGGAATTGTTCTACGACCCGCTTCACGTGGACGGCACCAGCCACGAGAAAATTTTTCTCTCCAAACTCGACGGAGAAAACAGCCATTTGGCCGACGACGTAAAGAATATGCTGAGGCTAAATATAAGTGCCGGCGATTTGCGGGAGGGTATTTTTTCACTTGCGGGCGAAACGCGCCAGAGGCCGTGAAAACTGATATAATTTGGCTGACAATTCGCGGCAAATGTCCGCCGCGTTGCGTGGGAGGCAATATAAATGCTTAAATCGACGACAGCGGTCACCTATGAACTCGACGACATCGCGTCCGGGACCGACGAACTCGCGCGTATCACGAAAGAAAATCTCACATTCGCGCGGAACGGCTTCGGCTTGCTGTTTTGCGATTCCGACGTGGATCACGACAAATTCGTCTCGGAACTCGCCCGGAAACTTGGCGTGCCGATAGTCGGCTACTCGGCCACCGCCATGTTCTGCGACAGCGAGGGCCTCTGCGATACCGCGGCGATTCTTACGACAGTCGCTTCCGACGACGTAAATTTCTCGATTGCCACGAGCGATCCGCTTACCGGCGACAACATCGCGGCGCAGATAGCCTCGACGTATAGCCGCGCCAGGGAATCGCTCGAAGGGGAACCTAAGCTCGTTCTGGTTTTTCCTCCGTATTTGCTTGGGATAATGCTCGATATCTACCCGAGAGAACTCGAACGGGCGTCGGGCGGATTGCCCGTTTTCGGAGGGCTGCCGGCGCACGACGACGTGAGGGGCAGCACGGCGGTCTACTGCGGGGACTCGGCCGCGAGCGACCGCATGACGCTGGTGCTTCTGTCGGGAAACGTCAAACCGGTCATGACCGTGAAAAACTCTCTGGGCGTGCTGGCAAATCTGAAACGAACCGTGACCGGATCGAAAGACAATGTGATTTACAAGGTTGGAGACGATTCTTTCGTCGAATTTTTGAAACGTTTTGGCCTCGACGTGGAAAAACTGGCCAATCCCGACGAAAAGACGACTTCTTTCGCGACGTACCCGCTTCTGATCGAAAAGACCGGAGAGGAAAATCCCGACGGAATCCCCGTAGTGAGGACGCTGCACGGAGTGAACCTCGAAGAGGGTTCCGGCACGGCGGTGGGCGAGGTGCCGGAGGGCTGCGTCATCTCCGTGGGGATTCTCCTGCCGAAGGACATAGAGAAATCATCGTCCGACAGCGTTCAGGACCTGCTCGAAAAGATGGCCGCGGGCGAGTCGGAAGGGTACCGATACTCCACGGTGTTCGCGATTTCCTGCGTCGCGAGGTATTACGTGATGGCGCCCAGGAACACGCTGGAGGCCGACGTCCTGAGGCGGAAACTGCCCCGGGAGCTGTCGATGTCCGGTTATTACAGTTTCGGCGAGGTATGCCCGACGTCGGTTCGTCAGGGCAAAGCCATGAACGCGGCCCACAACGAATCGTTGGTGTTGCTGGCGCTGTGAGTGTTTCTTATCGGCGCGAAAATAAAAGACGCAAGAGGTATTCATGAACAAACCGGACGGCCGCGTATTTTCCGAGGCGGAAGTTAAAGAACTGCTCTCCGAGTACAACAGGACTAGGAGAAAACTCAACAAACTGGAGCGCGCTTATTCGCAGGTGTCGACTATGTATGAGCATGCCGAGCGCCTGCGTTATTTCAACGAAAAAGAACTTTCAGCGCAGGCCATGTACAATCGTTTGTTCCTTGAAAACTGCCCGATTTTTATATTCATACTGGACAACGAACTGAAATATGTGATGGGCACAAACAAACTTTTACAATTGTTGTCCTACTCGGATCAGCGCGAGATGGCGCAGCTCACTTTCCGGCAGTTGTTTTCGAGGATTCAGCCGGAAGCCTGGGTTGGCGGCGTGGAAGCCCAGCTGCGAAAAGCGCTGACGGAGTGGAGGAGCGTTCAATTTAACGAGAAGATGGTCTCCCCGTCGGGCGATACGACCCAGTTCGAGGTCTACGTGTCTCCGGCCGTAAACGCCGAAGGTTCGTGCGTCGGCCTGTCCGTAGCGATGCACGACGTCACCGAACTGATAGTCGCGGTAAACAGAGCGGAAGCGGCCGACAGGGCAAAGACGACCTTCCTGGCGAACATGAGCCACGAGATACGCACCCCAATGAACGCCATAAAAGGCATGAGCGACCTGCTTCTCCTCACCCGCCTGGACGACGTTCAGCGCGGTTACGCGCAGAGCATCACGAACGCGTCACATTCGCTGCTCGCGATAATCAACGACCTGCTCGATTTTTCCAAAATCGAGGCCGACAAGCTGGAACTCGTCGAGGTGCCGGCCGATCTCAGTTCGCTCATCACCGACGTGGCCGGGCTCATCAATATGAAAGCCGCCGAAAAGAACGTCGAGTTCATATCCCGCATCGACCCGCTCACGCCCTCCTCGATAATATGCGACGACATAAGGCTCAAGCAGGTATTGCTCAACCTTATGAACAATGCCGTCAAATTCACGCATGACGGACACGTCGGCTTTACCCTCGCCTGCGAACCGACGAGAGGCGACAGGGTGAGGCTGGATTTCGAAATTTCCGATACTGGAATAGGCATAAAGAACGTGGATGTCGGCATGATATTTCAGCCGTTCGCCCAGACCGACAAGTACATGAACCGCAGCGTCGAAGGGACGGGCCTCGGCCTTCCGATAAGCGCCCGCCTCGTGAAAAAAATGGGCGGCGAGCTGAAAGTGAGAAGCGAATACGGACATGGGAGCACGTTCTATTTTTCAATAGAGGTGAAAGCGGCGTCGAGCATGTCTTTAGCCTACGTGCTCAACCCGGCGTCGAAGGCGGTGTTGCTTTTGATGGACCCGCTTCACGGCGGCGAGTTCACGCGCGGGATAAAGTCGCTCGGGGTGAAATCCGACGTCTGCGGGGACGAAACCGCTTTCAGGACGATGCTGGCGGAAAATTCGTACACTCACCTGATTTACAGGTACAATTTCGGGCACCGCATAGTCGAGAGCAATATCGGCCTGATCCCGCCGTCTTGCCAGATGGTGGCCGTGAAGAACATCAGGTTAGCCGCCAAGCAGAATACCGGGGCGAACACGGAGGTGGCGTTCGAGCCAGTGCTCGTGACGGCCATAGCGCAGATAATCAACAACATGAAAGTTCAGACCGATTCGAGGGGCGGCGCGGACAGGGACGCGATAGGCGCTTTCAAGTGCGTGGATTCCGAGATAATGCTTGTGGACGATAACGACATCAATCTGATGGTCGAAAGCGAACTCCTGCGTCAGTACGGCGTGGAACCGGATTGCGCCGAGGGCGCGAAGGAGGCTTTCGAGCTTGTCAAGGATAAGCGTTACGACATTATTTTCATGGATCATATGATGCCCGAGATAAACGGGATCGAGGCCACGAAAGTCTTGAGAGCACGCCCGGGTTGGACGGGGACGGTTCCCATAATAGCGCTCACCGCCAACGCCATCAGCGGAATGAAAGAGATGTACATAGAGTGCGGCATGAACGACTATATAAGCAAGCCCATAGAAATACCGGAACTCAACAGGATACTGCTCAAATGGCTTCCCAAGGAGAAGATATCCCTTGCCCGGCGCGACGAGGGAGATCATATCTCCAACCCCGCGCTGCGCCGCATCGCCTCCGTGCTCGACGTGAAAAAAGCCCTTCAGAACATAGGAGGCTCGGAGGAGGCTTATCTTGGCATCATCAACGCGTTCATGACGAGCGCTCCGGAGAAGCTGGATAGAATGTCATCGTGCATGGAACGCGATGATTTCGACAGTTTGATGGTGGACATGCACTCCTGCAAAAGCTCTCTCGCCAATATCGGCGCGTTCGAAATGTCCGAGGAAGCGCGCGGCATGGAGTTGGCCGCGGAGGCATATGATTACGCTTTTATGAAGAACGGTTTCCGCGAATTCTCGGCCCGCATGGAGGGGCTTTTCTCCTTCATCCGCGGCGTCGTCTCGGAAAGCGCTCCCGGTATGCCGGGCGACGGCGGTTCCGGCCTCAAAGGCAGCGTGGACGTGCTGCGCAATATGCTCGAAGACGTTCGTGTGATGATAGATAACCTGGAACATGACAGCGCGATGGAGAACATGGATAAAATCACGCTGGAAAGTTATGGCCGCGACCTCGACCGCCAGCTCTTTCAGGTTCGGGCGGCGATCGACTCGTTCAATTACGACCGCGCGGCCGGCATGATAAAGTCGATTCTCGACACAGAGGACATATGAAGATGGAGAACGGCGCCGCTTTACACAGCATACTCGTGGTCGATGACGACGCCACGAACCTCAGGATACTTCAGGAGATACTGAAATCGGCGTACAAGGTGTACGCGTCTCCATCAGGCGAACGCGCGCTCAGTTTTTTGGAGAACAGGATACCGGATTTGATAATGCTCGACGTTGGAATGCCCGGCATGAGCGGATACGATCTGCTGAAACGCCTGAAAGGCGACGAACGCCTTGCCTCCGTCCCGGTGATCTTCCTGACCGTGCGGGAGGGGCGCGAGAGCGAAGAGGAAGCGTTCAGGCTGGGCGCGGTGGACTACATAGTGAAACCGGTGACCGCTGGAGTGGTGCGGGCGCGGGTCGATCTGCACATCGAGCTGGGAAATTACCGTAAGCGAATCGAAAAACTCGTTGGACAAAAAACAGAACGTCTCGGCAGGGTGCAGGACTCCATCCTGAAAATTCTCTCCGGCGTCACGGCGTGGAGGGACGACGGGGAAAGCGGGCATATCGAACGCACGGCCGCCTACGCGGGTTTGGCGGTCAAAGGGCTCTTGGAGACGGACGACCCGGTTTACCGCGTTACCCCCCAATATGGAGACAGCATAATAAAAGCCTCGAAACTTCACGATATCGGGCACGTCGCCATTCCCGACAGCATACTCATGAAACCGGGAGAGCTGACGCCGGAAGAATTCGCCGTGATGAAGAAGCACACCGTCATAGGGGCCGCGATAATAGACGACGCGATAAACGGCCTTGGCGACGATTCGTCATTCCTCGCGACAGCGAGGGAGATAGTCGTCTCTCATCACGAATGGTGGAACGGCGGCGGTTATCCGAACGCCGTTTCGGGCCGCGAAATCCCTCTGTCGGGCCGCGTGGTGGCGATTGCCGACACATACGATATCCTCACCGCGGACAGCCTTTGCAAGACCGCGCTCACCCACGGGGAAGCGATGCGCGTAATCCACGAGGAGACTGGCAGTCATTTCGACCCGCGCATGATAGAAATTCTGGAGGAAATCTTCCCCGCGTTCGCCGGCGTGAAGCCCCAAACGTAAACCGCCAACCGGCATGAAGTTTTAAGAGAAAATTGTGTGTTCCAGCAGAATCTTTACGCCGAGCGACACCAAAATCGTCCCGCCCGCCAACTCGGCGCCGGTTTTGAATTTTGTCCCGAAGATATTTCCGATTTTCACTCCGCACGCCGCCACCGCGAACGTTATCGCCCCGGTGAGCGCCGCCGCCCTGAATATGTCGGCGCCGAGGAAGGCGAACGTGATTCCGGCGGCCAACGCGTCGATACTCGTCGCTACGGCCAGGACAAACATTTTCATGAGCCCGCGCGAATTCGTCTCCGGTTTTCTCCATTCCTTTTCAGTGGAGAAACTGTCCTTTATGCCCTTGCCGCCGATAAAACATAACAGCACAAACGCGATCCAGTGGTCGAACCCCCGGATTCCGTCGGCGAGATAACGGGCCGCGGCATATCCCAACGCCGGCATGAGAGCCTGAAAGGCGCCGAAAAAAACGGCGGGCGTAAAAAATTCTTTCAGCTTCGGCGCGTCCGACGATAAACCGAGCGTCACCGATACGGCAAAAGCGTCCATAGACAGCCCCAAAGCGATTAAAATTATTTCCGTCAATCCCATAATTATTTTATATTATCACGACATCCCGAATATGTCTCGCGGCGCGGTCGTTTTGGGCCGGGTCATAAGGACGCGCGGAGTTAAACCGTTTCCTCGCCCGCCTTTATTTCTTCCAAAACATTTACGGCGTATATGTATATTTCGCTCATTATCAAATTCCAGCAACAAGCTCCCCATGTCGACAATTGTAGGGAAAGAGGTAATTTTATCCATTTATAAGAATAGATAAAGACATAAATAAATCCTCCTGAACCTATACATTGGAAAAGTTTAAGCGGCCTCAATATGTCATCTGCAAAATTAAATGCTATGGGATTGAATTTCATTTTCGGATGACCTTCTAAAAATTTTTTATAAAGAAAACCTTTGCGTGGGTTATACTTCGCGATCGTTTTTATATTAATGATAAAAAAAAGCGTTAAAATGCCTGCACTCCAATAAGCGCTTATAATAATAAAAAGAGATAAAAGAGAAACAAATCCTAGAAATACCAAATACATCATTTCGTTATCGGAATAATAATAGCGTAACTTTCTCAGAAGGCTGGTTCGATTAAAGGACCTACCCGCCTCGCTTTGTATGGGGCGAAGCCTTATCCCAAGGAAATCAAAAAACCTCGCGAATAAAATTTGAAAGCAAGGATACAGGAGCACTGCAACGAGCGGGATTAACTTCGGCGAAAAGTAGAATACAACGTTAAAACCAAACCATAATAACAAAAGCACTGTCAACAGGCGGACACATGTCTTGTGTTCTTCAACATAGTAAAATTTGACACTGAAAAGTTGAATTGCTAAAAAAAGGCAGAATATAAAAAAAACGGGAAATTTTTCAAGGCGAGTCACAAGAGGGCTTTCGATGGTGAATAGATAATAAACCGCTAAACCGAACATTGCACCTGATAAACATATATAAAGCATAACAGTACGTGAAGCACTTTTTTTTGCTTCATTGCAAATCAAGCGAAGTGGAATTTCTTTACGCTCGCCATTTTCCGGGAGTTCATTCATGGCAGCTTGTTCGGAGATATCTTTTACCGCCGAGATGATTTTTCACGCTTATCCCTTCCTCGTACAGCGTAAGTATCGTCCTTTACTTAAAATATTCGCGTCTTTGCCGTTTTGCGGAGAATCGGCGGCGACATATTACTCGACGCCAACCGCCGGCAATAATTTACTGAAAATTTTCTTCGTTTGTTTTTAATCTGGGAATTACCGCAAACGCCAGAGAAATCATGATAAACAACATACCCGGTATCAGCAGCGCCGAACG